>CAXBHA010000335.1:0-4053 GCA_963974955.1 uncultured Yeosuana sp.
TTGCTTATTTTTGCTTTTTACTAATCTTTTTAAGTTAAAAATTATTTCAAATAATTATTAATACGTTATAAATCGTGCGGTTCAACGAATAATATAAATATTTATACGAAAAACATTTTTGTAATCGTTTTCCTACTAATAAAGGTGATTCATCGAATACTTTTAACTAATAAAAACTATTCAAAGTTTATAGCGTAAGTATGTTGAACACTTGATTTAAACCAAAATAATCGAATGATTAACCTACTACGCACTTTAAAATTCCTGACTTTTTTATTGCCTATTTTTCTTTCAGCACAATGCATGATAGTTGAAAAACCAATTCAAGATTTACTGAATCAAGCCAGTTTGGTCGTAGAAGGTAAGGTTTTGTCACAGCAAGGATATCGTGATATAGAAGGAAAAAATATTTATACCATTAATCAAATTAAAATATTTAAAATCTTTAAAGGGTTTTCATTAACACAACAAATTAGCGTAGTTACCCAAGGCGGAGTTATTGATTTAGAAATGGAGAAAGTGAGTAATGCCTTAGAATTGGAAGTAGGAGATATGGGTTTATTCATTTTAGATACAAACCTAATAGATTTGGGGGTTACAGATAATTTATACCACCCAGTAGATGGGGTATTAGGTTACTTAAAATATGATCTTTTAGCAAATTCCGCTATTGGGGTTTATGAAAATTTCCCACAGATTCAAGGGTCATTATACAATACCATAACAAATATTATTCAACTACCAATAACGACCTTAAGTTCATGGGATTATGAGGATAGTAATATTACACCAAGTTCAAGTACAGAAACAGCGATTGTTTCTGAAAATTTAAGCGGTAATAACGATACTTTTGAATCTCATGCAGGAGTGAGTGAATTGATGATTATTATTGGTTCAGATTTTGGAGATGAACAAGGAAGTGTACTTTTTCCTGATGCAAACAATGGCGGAAATGGTTTTATTGCCGCTCTAGATTATCAGATAAAATTATGGACATCTAATAGAGTTGAGGTTGAGGTTCCGTACAGGGCGGGAACAGGAAAAGTTAGAATAGACAAAGCCGACGGCGAATCATTGATAAGTTCAGAAGATGTGCTATTAGGTTATGATCATATTAATGTAAAGTATGAAGATAATGGTGAAATCATTTCCTATGAAACTCAACTAATTGCGGATAATTCCATCGATGGATATGATTTTCAATTTTTCACAGATTTTTCTAATAATGTTGAGGCGGCAAAAGGGTTTGAAAATTTATTGGATACTTGGGGTTGTTCTACAGCTGTTAATTTCAAAAGAGGTATTGATAGTACAATAGATGAAGATGCCAAAGATGGCGTCAATATCGTACGCTTTGATAATGGTACAGAATTAAGTGGTTCAGTTTTGGGCTATGCGCGTTCCAGATACTCAGGCTGTCGACAAGGTGATTCTATTAAATGGTACGTATATGAAATTGAAGTGGTGATGAACGATGACTATAACTGGTATTATGGTGATGGAATACCTGCCAGCAATGAGTTCGATTTTGAAACGGTAATGTTACATGAAATAGGGCATACCCAACAACTCGGTCATGTTATTAATACAACTGAAGTAATGCATTTTTCGGTTGGAGCCGGACAGCGTAAAAGAGAATTAAGTAACATAGACAAATTGGGAGGACAATATGTAACCGATAAAAGTACAAGCGAACAGGTATGTAATTTACCACTAATGCAATATTATACAGCATGTTGTCTAGAAATGGAGGTAATTGCCCAACCAGAAAATCAAATTCTTTGTGAATCAAATATACAAGCCAGTTTATATTACAATGTAAATAATGCAAGTATATTTCAGTGGCAACGACAAGAAACTAATATTTGGGTAAATTTAACCGACAATGAAAACTACTCTGGCGCTGACACCGATAATCTAATTATTGCTAGTAATTTAACTACACCTTTTAACTATAGGGCTATCGCTTCTAACAGTTGTAATTTACCTATTATATCTGACGAAGTGGCTGTTGAACAAATCGTAAAGGATTTTTCTTTAGTAGATATACAACCTACTTGTGTTACTTTAGGGTATATTTTAGTAAATAGAAATACAAATAAAGAAGATGTTGTAGTTCGAATATTTGGTGAAAATACCATTAGCGCAGCCTTCCCAAACGATAAGTCTGTTCTTGAGATACCCCTTATATCAGGTGATTACCAAGTAGTCATAGAACATACCATTTCAGAATGTATTGAAGATTTAGGTCCGGTTGTGTTGAAGACTGCAACACCATTAATACTTTCTACATCGGTACTCAATCATCCAGATTGCAGTGGTAACGACGGAGCTATCTCGGTTGCTATCAATAATCATCCTGATTTTAATGAATTAGAATTAAGTTTAGATAATGGGAATACCTTTACTTCTTATCCCGATGACATTGGTAATATAACCATCAGTAATTTAGAAAAGGGCACTTATAATGTTATTGGTAAATGGGAAAATGGTAGTTGCCGAACTATTTCGAATTCGGTAGAATTAACATCACAAGTTTTTTCTAATATTACGTTTAAAACAACTCCAATGACTTGTAATAGCGAAGGATCGATTACCTTAAGCCGTAGTAATATCTCGCAAACTTTAGAGGTGGCAATTAACGGAACCGCTGTAAATAATGATTGGGTACAAGGTCAATCGAACTTTACTATTGAAATTGTAGCTGGTGACTACGCCGTAGTTCTCACCAACCCAGAAACAAATTGCAAATTTGAATTAGATGCTATAAATGTTCTAGAGATGATTCCATTGGTGTTATCTGCATCGGTAACTGATCAATTAGATTGTAGTGATTCTAAAGGGACTATTAATATTGAATTCAATAATCACCCATTGTTTGAAACAGTTCAATTAAGCTTAGATGGAGGTACCAATTATATATCGTATAATGATAATATTGGTTCCATTGAATTGAAAGGTTTAGAATCTGGAGAATATGAGATAGTTGGTAAATGGGAAAATGAACCTTGCTCAACAGAGCTAATTTCATTATTCGTAGTTCCATTTAATTCGGCTGTAGGAGCATGCAAGTCGATAATTTTAAATTTAGCATCGGATGGTCAGATATCCTTGGATGCTTATTCGGTATATGATGAAACAACTGAAATTGGATGTCCTAATGTATCGCTATCCTTAAGCAAATCTAATTTTACTTGCGACAATATTGGTGAGAATACGGTGCAATTAACAATTACTGATGAAAGTGGCATTTCTACATCATGTTCTACATCGGTAACAATTACAGACAACGAAAATTATTGTGATAAAATAAATCAAAATTCCGAAAATGGTCATAATACAGGAGAAAATTCTGTGGAAAATTTTAAGGTAGTGATTTTTCCTAATCCTACTTCAGATATTATTTATTTTCATATGGAGCAAGAGCCTTCTGTATTTTTACAAGTTTTTAATACTTCAGGTGTAATGGTAATAGAAGAATATTTAAATGCTAACTCAGATTTGGGTTACTTTCAAAATATAGAGACCTTATCGTCTGGTTATTATTCACTTTTATTATATACTTCTAAAGGTACTATTACAAAATCAATAGTGATTAAATAATTTTCTCAAAATGCTTATTCTGTTTATCATAAAGTAATATTATTTGTACTTTGCGATTATATAAATTAGGAATGATGTGTAGTTTTTTGAAATTTTCAATTTTAAGTATTGCCGTTCTTTGTCTATTTAACTGTAAGACCGAGCAAAATAAGAATATCGGAATTAAATCTGCAAATTTAGAGAGTTTGACCACTGCATATGTTGAAGGTAGCCATAATCTAATGGTTCAAATACCAGAAGATATTAATATTCCCGAAGGCATGGTTTGGGTATCTGGAGCAACTTTTAAGCAAGGAGCGGTAAATAGTGATAAAACAGCAATGCAACATGAAAAGCCTGCAATAGATGTAATGGTCGATGGTTTTTTTATGGATGCTACAGAAGTCACCAATACTCAATTTGCAGAATTTGTAAAGGCTACGGGGTATGTAACTGTTGCTGAAAAAGGCA
>CAXBHA010000336.1:0-4037 GCA_963974955.1 uncultured Yeosuana sp.
TGCAACTTTTATGGCTGGATTAGAGCAAAAAGCTAGTGAACAACCAGCTAAATATGAACCATTAAAGGCTCAGGCAAGCCAAATTAAAACATTGGCAAACAATTTTAATGCTTACCTAGATGATTTAAAAAACAAAATGACCGCTAAAATTAAAGATCCTACAGATTATGAAATCATGGATAAAGGTGATTATCTGGATGAACATTTTTTTAAAGGAGATGTCATAAAACCAGATGGAAAGGAATTTTTAGCTCAAATGGCAACCTTTAGAGATGGTGTAACCAAAGTACTATCTGGACAAGAGGGAATGGACGCTGTAATTAAAGATGTGCAATCAAAATTTGCGACCGACGCTGTAAAACGCGGCGCAGGTACTGTTGGTTGGTTAGATCATAATTACAAAGGATTTCCATTAGTAGCGTCATTAACAAAAATGACACAGATTCAAGCGGATATCAAAACAACAGAATCTGAAGTCATGTCAACCATGTTAAAAGGAACACTTACAAGTGAGGTGTCTATGACAAACTATACAACCTTACTGGAAACATCTAAGGCCGCTTATTTTAATGGCGAGCAATTTGATGGCGAGATTGTTTTAGGAAGAACAGATGCCAGTACAAAACCAAATAGAGTTGAGTTAACGTTAGATGGAAGAAAACTAGTTGAAGAAAAAGACTTTACCATAGAAGGCGGTAAAGTTAAGTTAAAAGTGAATGCTGGCGCAGCAGGTGAACATAAAATTGGAGGAAAATTAATTTTTGCTCAAGATGGAATAGAAGTTGAGGTTCCAGTAACCCAATCATTTGCAACTGTTCCAAAACCTAACGCAGCAACAATTTCTGCAGATAAAATGAACGTAGTCTATCGTGGTGTTAAAAACCCAATGACGATTTCATTCGCCGGAGTTTCCGATAATAAAGTGGTTGCTGGTGGTCAAGGATTAAGCAGAACTGGTGGGAGCAAATATCTTATGGATGCTACACTTATTAAAGGTAGAGAAGTTACCATTAATGTAACTGGCACCCTTCCTGATGGTCAAAAAGTTAGTGACAAAGCTGTATTTAGAATCAAAGATTTACCAAAACCAACAGGTACTGTAAGAGGTGAAGATGGCTCGCTAAGTATGCAACGTAGTAGTCTAGAAATATCGACTATCGGTGCTAAATTTGATGATTTTGATTTTGAATTACCACTACGTGTAACAGGATTTAAATTTAAAGTTCCAGGGCAGCCAACCATGAATGTAAATGGAAGTAAGTTAGATTCAAGAGCAAAACAAGCATTGACCAAGGCAAAACGTGGTGAAGGTGTTCAAATATTTGATATTGAAGCTAAAGCCGATGGTGTAAGTGTAATACTTAAAAAAGTATCACCAGTGTTTATTGAGTTAACAAACTAAATTAGACTTTGTATTAAAAGAGTTCTAATAAATTAAAATGTATAACAGATGAATTTGAAAAGTTTTTTATTGACCGTTACGACTGTTTTTGCAACCTTAGGTGTATTTGCACAAGCCAATATACTCAATGCAAAAAGTCCACAGGAAATTGGTGTTAGAACAGCGGCGCAAAAAGCATACGACAATGATAAACCATTGGAATATGGTTATGTGGACGATCGAGATATTCTTTTTGCCAAAATGACATGGGAAAAAGTGGTTCTTGATGAGCGTATAAATTTTCCATTGTATTATCCAATTGACACCAATAATATTGGAAAAGACAGACGTTCGTTGTACGATGTACTTATGAAGAACATTAAAAATGGCAAAATAAAAAACATTTACGATGATTCTTACTTTACATCGAAACGTACACTAAAGGATATTGAATCTGCTTTGGTAAAGATTGATACAACAGAGCTGGGTATTGAGCAAATCAATGCAGGTGAAACACTATCAGCCGAATATATCAACAGAAGAGATATTACTGCAGCCGATATCAAAGAATACCGCATAAAAGGTCTTTGGTATTTTGATAAACGTCAATCTGAAATGAAATACAGATTATTAGGAATTGCACCTGTGGCTCCCGATGTGAATTTCATTGATACAGATAGTCCCGATTTAGTTGAACTCTTCTGGGTGTTCTTGCCAGATGCAAGAAATGTATTGCATGAAGCAAAAGCATTTAACAATGAGAATAGTTCGATGCCGTTTTCTTTTGACCATATTTTAAACGCAAAACGTTTTAGTGGGTATATTTATAAAGAAGAAAATGTACAAGGTGACAGAAAAATTACGGAGTATGTTACCCGTAATGCTTTAATGCAATTGTTGGAATCTGATAGAATCAAGGATAAAATTAGAGATTTTGAACTTGATATGTGGACGTATTGATCACATAGTTAATAAATATAATGTTAAGCGCTCAATTGTAAAATTGAGCGTTTTTTTATGGTAAACAAGTTATTAAACTGTGTATCTTCGCTTAAGGATGCAAGTAGATTATATAATTGTAGGATGCGGTTTAGCCGGGATAAGTTTTTGTGAGCAACTAAGGGCCCATAATAAATCTTTTGTTGTTTTTGATAATAAATCCCAACTATCTTCAACAGTTGCTGGTGGATTGTACAATCCAGTTGTTTTAAAACGTTTTACACCAGTTTGGAAAAGTGAAGAGCAGCTCGTGATAGCCTTGCAAATGTATAAGCGTATCGAAACTGAATTCAATGTAATATTGGATTATAAAATTCCTGTTTATCGCAAATTTTCATCTTTGGAAGAACAAAATGATTGGTTTGCTGCTTCAGATAAACCTAAACTTTCTCAATACCTTTCAACAAATCTAGTTAAAAACACAAACCACCATATTGATGCTCCATTAGGTTTTGGAGAAGTGTTGCAAACGGGCAGAATAGATGTTAAATGTTTAATAGATACATATAGGGCGTATTTATTGAAAAATAAAATTTTGATTGAAAATGAATTTAATTATCAAACCTTAGAAATTACTCCTAATGCAATACATTATAGTGATATAAAATCCAAGCACATTGTATTTGCAGAGGGTTTTGGAGTACATAAAAACCCTTTTTTCAAGCAGTTGCCATTAATACCTACCAAAGGAGAATTGGTGACTATTTATGCGCCCAATTTAAATCTTGAGTTTATTTTAAAAGGCCCCGTGTTTTTAATTCCATTAGGCGACAATTATTATATAGTTGGAGCTACATATAATTGGGATGATACATCAAACAAGGTCACAAATAAAGCTAAAGAGGAACTTTTAACAAAACTTAAAACATTAATAGTATGTCCTTTTGAAGTTGTAAATCATGTGGCCGGTATTCGACCTACCGTAAAGGATAGGCGTCCTTTAGTTGGGCGACATAATAAACATAAAAACATGTTTGTATTAAATGGCTTAGGAACAAGAGGTGTTATGATAGGGCCTTACGTAGCTGATAAACTTTTTAAGCTAATTAATTATGAAACACCTTTGGAAGCAGAGATAGACAGTGCTCGATTCGAGTGCTAGCGTATTGCTACTACTTTTTAACTACCGATTTATCATAATGTATAAACAAGTTAATCCAAATATTTCTGGAGAGTCGCATAATAATTGGCATAAAAATAACTAATGTAGAAACAATGGCTATAAATGTGGTGTTTATATTAGCTTGAAAAATAAGATTACTAATTATAAATGCAGCCACGGCAAAAGCAATTCCCACTGCATAACTCACATACATGGCGCCATAAAAAAACGAAGGTTCTAGTCTGTATTTAGTATGGCACGTTGAACAGCGATCATGAATTTTTAAGGTGTCGGCCAAATGATAAGGATTCTTATTTATGTACATGGACTCTTCATGACATTTAGGACACTTTCCAGTAATTATGCTATATAATGATGATCCTTTTTTAAACATGTAAATTAGTGTATTTTTGCATCCGCAAACACAAAGCAAAAATAAGTTTTAAATAATAAGCTTTAGTAATATAAGTTACATTTCTATGATGAACATTCATAATTTATCAATTTCCTTTCAAGGAGACTACCTTTTTGAAGATATCACCTTTAAACTCGATA
>CAXBHA010000337.1:0-4024 GCA_963974955.1 uncultured Yeosuana sp.
TATATTTATTATCTATTTCGGTCATATGGAACGCCCTGAATAATCATCCTCGTGTGTAAAGATTGATTCTCATGGGTGTTTCATCTTATATTTATTATTAAGTACAAAAATAGACAAAAATATTTTATATTCCAAGGAAACTATTTCCATGAAACATAATTTAATAATAAATTAACATAGTTTAAAACATTTTTTGAATCTTTTGTACATTAGCGACAAACTATGTTAACATGGATATCAACTTCAATAAAAACGAAGATCACAATAAACTTTTACTTTCAGAACTTAACAAGCGTCTAAATAAAGTACATTCTGGAGGCGGGAAAGCCAGCATTGAAAAACAACATGCCAAAGGTAAGATGACGGCTCACGAGCGCATTCATTATCTGTTAGATTCGGGTTCCAAATCCATTGAGATTGGGGCTTTTGCTGGCGATGACATGTATAAAGAACATGGTGGTTGTCCATCAGCAGGTGTGGTTGTAAAAATTGGATACGTTAAAGGCAAACAATGTATCGTGGTAGCGAATGACGCCACTGTTAAAGCGGGTGCTTGGTTTCCCATTACTGCCAAGAAAAATTTAAGGGCTCAAGAAATCGCCATCGAAAACCGTTTACCCATCATTTACTTGGTGGATAGCGCAGGCGTGTATTTACCATTACAAGATGACATATTCCCAGACAAAGAGCACTTTGGACGAATTTTTAGAAATAACGCTATTATGAGCAGCATGGGAATTATCCAAATAAGTGCCGTCATGGGAAGTTGTGTAGCCGGTGGTGCGTACTTACCTATTATGAGTGACGAAGCGTTGATTGTTGATAAAACCGGAAGTATATTTTTAGCAGGAAGCTATTTAGTAAAAGCTGCTATTGGTGAAAGTATTGATAATGAAACGCTTGGTGGTGCAACAACGCATTGCGAAATAAGTGGAGTAACCGACTATAAGGCTAAAGATGATAAAGATGCCCTTGATACGATTAAGAATCTAATTGATAAAATTGGCGATTATGATAAGGCAGGTTTTAATAGAACCGATTCTTTAAAACCAAAAGAAAATCCAGAAGATATTTATGGCATTATTCCAAGGTTGAGAGCTGATCAATATGATATGTACGATATTATAAAACGTTTGGTCGATAAGTCGGAGCTTGATGAATACAAAGCTGGTTATGGTAAAACAATTATTACGTGTTATGCCAGAATTGATGGTTGGGCAGTTGGTATTGTTGCCAATCAACGTAAACTAGTAAAAACCAAACAAGGGGAAATGCAGTTTGGTGGTGTTATTTATAATGATAGTGCAGATAAGGCAACTCGTTTTATTGCCAATTGTAATCAGAAAAAAATTCCTTTGGTATTTTTACAAGATGTTACGGGGTTTATGGTAGGTAGCAAAAGTGAGCATGGTGGTATTATTAAAGATGGCGCTAAAATGGTAAATGCAGTAAGCAATTCGGTAGTGCCAAAATTTACAATTATTATTGGAAATAGCTATGGAGCCGGCAACTATGCCATGTGTGGTAAAGCGTATGACCCAAGACTCATTGTCGCATGGCCAAGCGCAGAATTGGCAGTTATGAGTGGAAATTCTGCCGCTAAAGTATTACTTCAAATAGAAACCGCTTCACTGAAAAAGAAAGGTGAAACCATTACTAAAGAAAAAGAAGACGAATTGTTTAATAAAATTAAAGACAGATACGATGCTCAAGTCTCTCCATATTATGCTGCTGCACGAATATGGACAGATGCCATCATTGATCCACTGGATACAAGAACTTGGATAAGCATGGGAATTGAAGCCGCGAACCACGCTCCCATTAAAAAACAATTCAATATGGGAGTTTTACAAGTTTAATCGATTGATAACCTTTTCAATATTTTTTTCCGTTGAATTTTATCTGAAATAATATCAAACTTTTTAGTGCAATAGATTTTCCTTGGTTTTTCGTATTTATCTAAAACTTTAAATACGGAATCATCTAGTGTCGTTAAGTCTCCTTCTAAAATTAAGATAATCTTTTCTCCAAATTTTTCGTCCTTTTCAGAAGCAATAAAAAAACGCTGTTTTATTTTGTCGTGTAATTTATCTTCAATAGTCTCTGGAAATATTTTAACGCCTCCAGAATTTATAACGTTATCATATCTTCCCAACCATTCAAATTCATCCTTCGAATACAGTTTAACCAAATCATTGGTAACAATGGGATGTTTTGACAAATGCCCAGACTCAATAACCAAACAACCACGATCGTCTTGCGAAATAGAAATATCGGGCAAGGTTTTAAAAATAGATTTTCCTAATGCAGTGGTTTTATGTTCAGTCTCAAAATTATTTAAAGGCCTTAAAGCAATATGAGTTGCCGTTTCTGTCATTCCAAAGGTCTCATAAACATGGACTGGTAAGCCTTGGATGGCTTCAATTAATTTGTTGGAAGCCTTAACACTACCAATAATAATATTTTTAAAATTAGTTATTGCATTCAGCGAATTTTGTAATTGTATTGGCAGCATAGCAGCAAAATCATACCCCTTTTTAGAATTAAATAAAGGTTGCGAAGCAGGTTCTACCAAATCCAGTTCCAATCCTAAAATCATGGCTCTAACAAGCATCATTTTACCAGCGATAAAATTAGCTGGCAAACAATGTAGAGCTTTGTCCCCAGGTTTAAGGTTAAAGAAATTCCCAGTAAAAATGGAAGAGTTTACCATTACCTGTTTATCAATTTTAATGACTTTTGGTTTTCCTGTTGTTCCTGTGGATTTTACCTTTATATAACTCTTCCCGTCTAACCAATCCAATAAAAAATCTCCGATGGCCTCTTCATAATACAGGCCTTCTTTAATAAAACTATAGGCAATTTCCCTTATATCCTCTTGATTATAGTTAACGCCGTTAAGCTTAAACTTTAAATGTACTTTATTATAACTTGGTATCACGTAATAGTCGGTTTTTAAGTGAGATTTTTAATTTCTTTATGAGGTTCTTGAACTTTTCCAAATAGCTTATCCTGCCAATTGGTCCATTTGTATTTTTTTGATAAAATTAAAAGAAATATTGGAAATACTACAAATACAGGCATAAATATGTCTACAAGACCTGCAACTGTGGGGTCTGACATATCTTTTAATATTGAATGGGTTTGCAAAGCTGTCCAATCTGCCGTTACCAATAAAGCAGTGAACAAATTGTTTGCGGCATGAAAACCTAGAGCTAGTTCCAAACCCTCATCCATTAAAGTCATTATACCTAAAAACAATCCGGTTCCTACATAATAAATCAATATGATATTTCCTAATTTATCAACTTCTGGATTTGCAAAATGCAGCATTCCAAATGTGAACGATGTGAGCAATAAGGGTGCCCATTTGTTCTTTAAAACAACACCTATCCCTTGCATTAAATAGCCTCTAAACAAATACTCTTCAAAACTAGTTTGCAAAGGCACGAATAGAATCGCTATGATGCTAAGGATTATAAACGGTTTTAATTCAAAATTAATTACATAATTTTCTGGAGATGTCCAATATTCCATCAAAACAAAGCTGCTGGAAACAATTCCCCACAGAATAAAAATAAACCAAAAGCGTTTCCAATCTATTTTTTTTCGTGACGTTGTTAATTGTATTAATGATTGCTTGTGTAAATACTTAGCTACCAACAACAAACCAACCAATCCAACCGCAAATGATAAAAGCATTAAAAACAGATTTAAATTAGACTCTAAAAGTGACATCATTTTATGTTCGTCTAAATTTAATACGCTATCTCCATTTTTATAAGCTGTATACATGACGACCGCTGTAAATGGAATTTGACCAATAATAACTGCAATAATAATTATAATTGATCCAATTAAATAACGCCACCATTCGTGTAACGCATTAAATGCCTGAGAGATATACATATGCTATAAATTAAAATTCCAACTGTTATTGCTATTATAATGAAGTAAGCCATTTTTAACCTCCAATGGCGATTCAATGTTATTTGTAAAAAGTCCTCCTGTTCCTAATCCTTGA
>CAXBHA010000338.1:0-4009 GCA_963974955.1 uncultured Yeosuana sp.
ATTGTAACTGCTTAATTACTGCAGGGCCAAGTTTTTTTGCATATTTTAAAATAGCTTCTCTAGATTTAGAGTCCGTTAATATTTTTTTAAAATCATACTCAGAAGGAATAGGTACATATTGCTTCACCGTATCATAATCTCCTGCCTCTATATAATGCAAATTCTGAAAACACAAATATGCAAATTCTGAGTTTATATCCACTAGACGCGGCTGTATTTTACCGTCTTTATCTTGCAAATCTGTTAAATACAAAGGCAGTATGTCTCCTCTTGAATTTGCAGACACTAAACACCCTGTTTTGCCTTCATCAAACAGTTTTTTAACGCCAATTCCTAAGAGTGTGCATAAGGTTAAATCAAATCCTATGGGTCTGCAGCATCTCAATTCATACCCTAACTCAATGGGCCGTGTCTTAATGTTAAAACCTATTTCTTTTAACTTATTTTGAACCATTATATTTAAAATATGAGATTTACTTACATTTCCTAATTCAGGGTGACCATGGGAATCGTAGGTGAAATTAATACCAATCCTATCTAACTCAGATTTTGGTAAATTATGGAAAATGCCTTCACTTATCATCGCTACTCCATAATGTATATTCAGCAGTTTTCTTTTTAATATAGAGGATATCACCAGACGAACCACCTTATCTAAAGTAATTTCTGTTTTATTAAACATTTCTGGAATGACCATCATTGGAAAATGACAACTTGCTGCAATTCCAAAAGCTAGATGTCCTGCAGACCGTCCCATCGCTGACATAACAAACCAGTTTTGGCTTGTTCGCGCATCTTCATAAACGGTATTTCCTGTTTTTACCCCTTCATCTTTGGCTGAATGAAATCCGAATGTTGGGTTTCTATCGGGTAATGGTAAATCGTTATCGATAGTTTTGGGAACATGTATATTGGAAATAAAAATGTTTTCCTTTTGCAAATATTGTGTGATTCTATTAGCGGTTGATGCGGTATCGTCACCTCCAATAGTGACTAATAACTTGACATTATACTCTTTAAAAATGGTAGTGTTTAATTTTTCATTTCCAGGTTTAAAACGACTCATGATTAGCGTAGAACCACCACGACTGAATATTCTATCGGCATGAAAAAAATCAAATTCCTTTATTTCTGGAATTTCATTAAACAGACCTTTAAATCCTTCATGTAACCCAATAACCCGATAATTATCTTTTAAAAACACCTTAGCAACGGTACTTATAACAGCATTGATACCGGGTGCAGGACCGCCACCACATAAAATCAAAACTGATTTTTTATTTTCTGTCATTTGCTATCTATTTAAAAAGTTGTGTCTTTTATCGTGCCACTCTACCTGAAGCATCGCCACCCATAAGTTTTTGGACTTCATCAACAGTTACCAAGTTAGCATCGCCTTTAATGGTGTGTTTTAAACACGATGCCGCCACTGCAAAGTCCAAAGCATTTTGGTCATCTTTTGGATAGGTTAACAATCCATAGATCAGGCCGCCCATAAAACTATCGCCTCCACCAACTCTATCCACAATGTCTGTAATTTGATACTGACGCGTTTCGTACATCTTTTTACCATCATATAATACGCCTGCCCATGTATTGTGCGATGCTGAGATGGATCCTCTTAAGGTAGTAATTACCTTTTTGGCTCTAGGGAACTTTGCCATCATTTGTTGACACACTGATAAGAATGCTTCTGCCTTCACATCGTGGCCGTGGGTTTGTACATCTAAGCCTGCCGGTTTTATTCCAAAGTGCATTTCCGCATCTTCTTCATTCCCTAAGATAACATCGCAATATGAGGTTAATTCAGTCATAATGGCTTCTCTATCGCCTCCATATTGCCATAATTTTGCGCGATAGTTCAAGTCTGTTGAAATGGCCACCCCTAATTTGCTTGCTGCCTTGACGGCTTCTAAACATACATCGGCAGAACTTTGTGAAATGGCAGGGGTTATCCCTGTCCAATGAAACCACTCTACGCCTTTAAACACCTCTTCCCAGTTAACCATACCTGATTGGATACTGGCCATAGACGAATGGGCTCTATCGTACACGACCTTACTGCCTCGTGATACAGCACCTGTTTCCAGAAAGTAAATCCCTAAACGTTCTCCGCCCCAAACTATTTTATCGACGCCTACACCTCGCTTGCGCATTTCCATCATGGCACATTGCCCGATGTCGTTCTTTGGTAAACGGGTCACAAAATCCACCGATATACCATAATTCGCCAAGGACACCGCCACGTTGGATTCTCCGCCTCCATAAACCACATCAAAGTTGTCCGCTTGTGAAAATCTTAAAAATCCCTGTGGTGCCAATCGCAACATGATCTCTCCAAATGTTACTACTCTACTCATATTAAACTGTTTTTATATTTTAAAATTTGAAATATTCTTTTTGTATTATTATAACTAATATCTGCTACCAATTTTCCAATCCATTCCATTACGTTTGGCAACTCGCCCCTTTTAATTTCATCTCCTAAAAGATTGCATAAAACACCTCGGAAATATTCATATCTTGGAAACGATAAGAAACTTCTAAAATCGGTTAGCATTCCTATAAAACAACTGATCAGCCCCATGTTGGAAAGGATATTTAACTGTTTGGTCATCCCATCCTTTTGATCCAAAAACCAACAAGCTGATCCAAATTGGACTTTTTCTTTTACACTACCATCATTAAAATTGCCTATCATACTTGCAATTACTTCATTATCGGCTGGATTTAAATTATAAATTATGGTATTTGTTAATTTATCCTTATCCGAACTCTTTTCTGTAACAAATTCTTCACTAACACCCAAAGTTCTCATGGCTCGCCATTTATAATGGTCATCATCAATCCAAACCTTTGTCAGATTATTGAAAATTGTGTTTTCAGAAATCTGTTGTGGAGGCAAGTGATTATGGTAATCCAGGATAGGTTGCTTTTTTGAATAATTATGATATAACTCTTCAGCGTATTTATTCTCAAATGAAAAATTGCTATGTATAAATTTAACACTCATATTGAATACTTAAGGCATTAATCTTCATTTGTTGGTTTACCTATGGTCGCCAAAATTCCACCGTCAACATAAATAATTTGCCCATTTACAAAATCACTCGCTTTTGAAGCTAAAAAAACAGCCGTTCCTTCCAAATCTTCAGGGTTTCCCCAACGCGCCGAAGGTGTACGGTTGATAATGAATTCATTAAACGGGTGGCCATCAACTCTTATAGGTGCAGTTTGTGAGGTCGCAAAAAAGCCAGGGCCTATACCATTCACCTGTACATTATATTTTGCCCATTCTGTCGCCAAATTTTTAGTAAGTATTTTCAAACCTCCTTTGGCCGCCGCATAAGCACTTACACTATTTCTGCCTAATTCACTCATCATTGAACAAATGTTGATGATTTTTCCACTACGACGAGCAATCATTCGTTTCCCGACCAACTGAGACATAATGAACGCTCCTACCAAATCGACATCAATAACTCTTCTAAAATCTTCAACTGGCATACTTACAGCCAGTGCTCTTTTTATAATTCCGGCATTATTCACCAAAATGTCTATTTCGCCTTCATTGCTTTCAATCTTTTCAACTTGTTTAGTAGCTAACTTATTATCTGTAATATCAAATATGTATCCCGAAGCTTTATACCCTTTGCTTTTATAATAGGTCAAAGCATCCTCCATTTTTTGAGGAGTGGTACTCGTTATCACCAATTCTGCTCCAGCTTTAGCCAACCCTTCGGCCATGGCCATTCCCAATCCGTGAGTGCCTCCTGTAATTAAAGCTCTTTTATTTGACAGGTCGAATAAGTTCATTTTAATCATTTCAATTCATTAGGCGCACAGATATCCATATCGATAAAGCCTAAATTCTCTCCAGCCATACCCCATATAAAGGCATCATTTGAAGTTCCAGAACCTGAATGAATTGACCTAAAATTAATTTAAGACAACTTTTTATTGAATGTCCGTAATTTGTCATAAGTCTGAAAATATAATAATTTTGTCA
>CAXBHA010000339.1:0-3975 GCA_963974955.1 uncultured Yeosuana sp.
TGGTAAAACGTTAGCAGAAAACGTATCACCTGAAGAAAGGGAGAGTTTTTTACGAATAGATAAACAAGTTATTTTAACAGGCGTTGAAAATGTTAATGAAGAAACGTTAACCTTAATTGGAAAAGAAACACAGATAATATCAACAAAAAAAACACGATTTGTAGATAGCAATGGCACTAAATTTTTAATTGGAGTTATAAGAGATATTACAGATCGTAAAAAAGCAGAGGTTGAATTAGAAAAATATAGAAATAACTTAGAAGGGTTGGTTGAGCTCAGAACAAATCAATTCGAAAAAGAAAAAATAAAAGCACAATCTGCCGATTTAATGAAGTCTGCATTTTTAGCAACCATGTCACATGAATTAAGAACACCTATGAATTCTATTATTGGTTTTACAGGTATTCTATTAAAAGAATTAGCTGGGCCTTTAAATAATGAGCAAAGAAGGCAATTAGGCATGGTTAAAAACAGTGGACAACATTTATTGGGCCTAATAAATGATGTTTTAGATATCTCTAAAATAGAAGCGGGTAGATTAAAAGTATCATTATATAATTTTAATTATTTAACAACGTTAGAAAAAACAATTGATTTCTTATTACCGCAAGCAGCTAAAAAAGAACTTCAAATACGTTCAGAAATTTCTGAACTTAATATAATTTTAAATAGTGATGAGCGAAGAGTAGAACAGGTTTTACTCAATTTGCTTTCAAATGCTATTAAGTTTTCTAACCAAGGTGCAATTACAGTAAAAGTAGATATTGTTGATGGGTTAGTTGTAACACAAGTAATTGACCAAGGCATTGGCATAAGTAAAAAAGACCTACATAAGTTATTTGAACCATTTATTCAATTAGAACATGGATTGAATAGAAGTCATGAAGGTACAGGGCTAGGGTTGGCAATTTGTAAAAGTTTAATAGAAAAATTAGGAGGTACCATAAACGTACAGAGTAAAAAAGGAGTGGGAAGTAATTTTACATTTACATTGCCTTTAGATAGTGCTATTAAGAATTAATAAATGAGAATTCGAACAAAACTTCAAATTGCCTTTATTACTACAGCTAGTATCGTTGCAGTAAGTATATTGAGTGTCTCTTACTTTTCTATGCTAACACATTTTGAGCAACAAGAAGGAAAACAACTTAAATTGAATGTGGTTCATTCGGCAAAAGCTATTGATTATTTTATGTTTAATAGAGTA
This sequence comes from uncultured Yeosuana sp., assembly GCA_963974955.1. GTDB lineage: Bacteria > Bacteroidota > Bacteroidia > Flavobacteriales > Flavobacteriaceae > Yeosuana. The sequence continues at coordinate 1,208 of CAXBHA010000339.1, forward strand.
GCAGACTTTAATGTTTTAAGCAATAACCCTTTATTTAGTACAAGTTCTAATGATATTATTTCTGATTATTTATTACGAGTTGTAAATCAATATCCATTTTATGAAGACCTCTTTTTTGTAGATAAAAATGGAATCATCCTTTCTTCATCAAACAAGGAATTAATTGGAGCAAATATGTTACAATTAGAGCCAGATATAGAAGATGAATTCAATAAAACAATAAGCGGAGGACCTAACGATGTGTTTATTTCAGATGTAACTAATATTTCGCAAAAAGAAATTGAGGAAAACGCTGTTTTAGATCTCGAATTATTGAGTGATGTAATAGACTTAAATGAAAATGTAGTTGGCGTATTAGTAGGTTCCATCAATATTCAAATCCTAAGTGAATTGATTTTTGAAATTGATGACAAAATATTTGATAATGAAAATACATATTTAGTAAACGACAAGGGTATTGTACTAATATCTGGAAATAAGGAGGTCGAAATTTTACAGCAACATCCTGATTTATTTCTAAAAGAGTTACAACAGAAAATTGAAAACGGCTTTTACATATATAAAAATGCAATAGACATAAAAGTTATCTCAGGCTACGCAGACCTTTCAGAATATGGCGCTGAACGGGTTGGTAATTGGTCCTTGCTGTCAATAACGCCCTATAATCAGGTAATGCAGCCAATTTATAACATGATTTATAAGGCCTTCTTTATTTTTCTATTTATAATTTTAGCCCTATTCGTATTACTGATTATTTTTTCTGGCACATTCTCGAAACCAATAGTTGAGCTAGAGAAAGCGGTATCTGATTTCGGAATTAGCGGCAAACCATTAAATTTAAAGAGTACTAATAATGATGAAATAGGAAGTCTATACAAGTCATTTAATAAAATGACAGTAGACTTGTATGAGTTATCAAAGAAAAGAGACAGCGCTGAACATAAATTAATTTTAGCTAAAGTAAAAGCAGAAGAGAGTGAAATTCATTTAAGAACTATTTTAGAAACTGAACCAGAATGTATAAAACAATTGGATGCTAAGGGAAAATTAATTTACATGAATCCTGCGGGTTTAGCAATGATAGAAGCCGATAATCTAGATATGGTAAAAGGCCAACCTATGATAGGCCTTATAACCCGTAACCACCAACGAGCTTTTAAGAAGCTTACAAATGAAGTTTTTAATGGTAAATCTGGACAACTTAAATTTGAAATAAAAGGGCTTAAGGGCACCACCAGATGGCTTGAAACACATGCTGTGCCATTTAAAGATACAGAAGGAAACATTATTTCGTTACTCGGGGTTACAAGAGATATAACATCAGAGAAACGGGCAGAAATTTTGGTTATTGAAAGTGAAAATAAATACCGCCAATTATTCGAAAATATGAATACTGGTTTTGTTTTATTTGAAGTTGTTTTAGACGCTAACAAAAAACCAATAGATCTTATAATAAAAGCAGCAAATAAAGAATTTGAGTTAACCACTAGTTTACAATTAGAAAAAGTTATTGAAAAACACTTAACACAAGTGCTGCCAGGTATAGAAAATGATGAAGCTAACTGGATAGGAACTTTTGGTAATATTGCGATTAATGGTGGAAATCGTCATTTTGATGATGCTTCGGAGATTCTAGGGAAGCACTATACAATTCATGCATATCAATCCGCACCAAAGCATTGCGCTGTAACGTTTCTTGATATTACCGAGCGTATAAATTCTCAACAGGTAATCAAGGAAAACGAAGCTAATTTATCGTCATTAATCAACAATACCAATGATTACATTTGGTCAATTGACCGAAATTATTACTTTATCATTTTTAATAAAGCTTATGCCGATATTTTTTTGTTAGTCAATAAGTTTGAGATAAAAAAAGGCATGAATGCCTTAAAAATACTGCCTGCTGAGGAACTTGAATTCTGGAAAGGAATGTATAAGCCTGTTTTTGATGGAGAAATTAAAGTTTTTGAATTCAATCAAAACATTGATGGAAAACGTCATTATTTTCAAACAACTATAAATCCAATTTATGAGGATGGTCTGGTTACTGGAGCATCAGCCATAAGTATAGATATTACCAACATTAAAAAAACTGAAGAAGCGCTAAAACATAGTGAAGAGCGCATGCGTTTATCTACTGAATTGGCAAACGTGGCAGTATGGGAATACAATTTTGTAACAAATAGCATGGAGCGTTCCGCCAATCATGATGCTTTATATGGAATAGTTAATCAAGGTAAGTGGGAAATGGAAACTTTTCTAGAAGCAACACATCCTGATGACAGAAAAATGTCGGATGCATACATTATTAAATCAAAAGCAAAAGGAGGTCCAGATACCTACCAATTCGATTTTAGAGTTGTGTATCCAAATAAATCGATTCATTGGTTAACAGTTTTAGGACATGTTATTGAGCGTAATGCAGATGGAATTGCACTTTCTTTGAGAGGCACTTTAATTGATATTACCCAACGTAAGAAAACAGAGGAAGAAATTAGATCGGCACATCAACGACTAACTACGCATTTAAACAATTCTCCACTAGCCATAATTGAATGGGATAAAAATTTCATCATCCGCAATTGGTCGGTTCAAGCAAAAAATATATTCGGTTGGGAAGAATCTGAAGCTGTAGGAAAACATTTTAATGACCTGAATTTGATTTATGAAGAAGATGGTGCGATAACTGCAATTATTGCTGAAGATTTAATGCTTGGTAAGGTAAAAAGTAATAGAAATATTAACCGCAATTACACCAAAAGTAA
>CAXBHA010000340.1:0-3974 GCA_963974955.1 uncultured Yeosuana sp.
TGATAAGCTGTTTGTAACCGGTGCGGTACGTACAGATAGGGGTAGTTCATTTGGGTCCTCATTTAAATCTGTTTTTTACCCAAAATTAAGTTCTTCTTGGCTAATCTCAAATGAAGATTTCTTTAATCCCAATGATAAAAATTGGATCAACTCCTTAAGATTAAGAGGTGCATGGGGAGCTTCTGGGGTACAACCTGGAACAAATGATGCCCTGCGCTTTTTTAATCCAATTGCTGCAACAGTTGATGGTGTAAGTGTTACAGGTGTTACTATTGGTGGTGTAGGAAATACAAATCTTAAACCAGAACGTTCAGAAGAACTGGAATTTGGGGCCGATATAAAATTATTCTCTAATCGAATAGGTCTTGATCTAACGTACTTTAACAAACAAACACAAGACGCATTGATATTCAGGCAATTGCCACCATCGCTTGGTGTTGGTGCCGGTCGTTTTGAAAATTTAGGTTCTGTTAAAAATTCAGGTTTAGAAGTTACTTTAAATACTAGCATCGTAGAGACTGAAAAATTTTATTTCGACCTAGGTATAGTAGCATCATTTATTGACACTAAACTTAAAAAATTGGGAGAAGGCATTCAGCCAGTTATATTTAATGGTGTGCAAAGACATGTAGAGGGCTATCCGTTAGGGGGCTATTGGGACGAACAATATACTTATAGCGATGCCAATGGCGATGGCTTTATTGGTCAGAATGAAGTACAGGTAGGGGAAACGGTTTATTTAGGAACGCCATTTGCTACTACTGACATTACATTTTCCCCAACAGTAGGGTTGTTCAACAATGCACTGGTTTTTAGGGGATTGTTAAACTATAAAGGCGGTCAAAAACTTTATAACAATACTGGAGCATGGAGAAATGGTAATAGTAATACTCAGGAACTAAACGATCCTAATGCATCTCTGGCAGGACAAGCAAGAGCTGTAGCTTCTAAATTTTTGGGTACCAATGCTGGATATATAGAAGATGCGTCATTTTGGAGGTTAAGGGAAATATCGCTTACTTACAATGCACCTCAAAAATTTGTAAGCAGTATTGGATTTTCACGAGTGAGTCTTACTTTATCCGGTCAAAATTTAGGTATATGGACGGACTATTCTGGTCTAGATCCTGAGATCAGTTCAACAGGTCAATCCAATTTCGCAACTGAGGAATTCCTTAGCCAGCCACCTACTCGTTCATGGAAGATTCGTTTAAATCTCTCATTTTAAAAACTGAATTAATTAATCAATAATAAAGATATACTCGAATTATGAAAAAATTAATAAAAAATATAAATATGAATAGAAGTTTTAAAGGGCTGTTTTTAGTTAGTCTTTCACTACTTCTTGCTCTTGGAACAATATCATGTGATAGTATTGTTGATGTTACAGATCCAGATATCGTGACTCCTGAATCACTGAATAGTGAAGCAGGGATACAAACTCTTAAAGCTGGTTCCTTAGGTGATTTTGCTATTGCAATGAGTGGGGCAGCTGCTGGGCATGGTGCAACAACCGGATTAATAACCATGAGTGGTCTGATGGCTGACGAATATGATTATTCGGGAACGTTTCCAACACGTCGTGAAGGTGATACCAGAATTTTACAAAACACCAATGTTGATATGGACAATATTTTCTCAAACATGCATAGAGCACGTGCAGGAGCTGAAGCTGCTATAGATTTAGCCCAAGGTTTTGGGGGTGTTCCTGAAGTAGAAAGTGAAATGCAAAGTATTGTAGGTTACACCTACGTGATGTTTGCTGAAACTTTTTGCAGTGGCGTTCCTTTTAGCAAAGTGCCTTCTGATGGTGGAGCTATTATCTATGGCCAACCATTAACACAAACAGAAATGTTTAGCGCTGCTGTTACTTGGTTCGATCAAGCTATTGCAAATAGTAGTGGAAACTCAGATTTAGCAAACTTGGCTCGTGTAGGTAAGGCACGTGCGCTTCTAGGGTTAGGTCAAATTAGTGCTGCTGCAAGCGAAGTTTCCAGTGTAGCAACAGACTTTGTTTACAACATCGAGCATTCCGTTAACAGTCCAAGACAAGAAAATGGGATTTATGTTATGAGTACCCTCCGTCGTCAGTTTTCAATAGCTGATGGTAAAGGAGTCAATGGATTAATGTACCGATCGGCAAATGATCCTCGTACACCATGGAATGGTGGGACAGATTTTGGGCAAGATGATATTACATTGTATTACAACCAGTTAAAATTCACGTCTTCAAATGCTTCAGTAGCACTTGCTTCAGGAATTGAGGCCCGTTTAATTGAAGCTGAGGCCCTAGCAGATATGGATGATGGAGTTGGTACTCATGACATACATAATGCACTTAGGGCAACTATGAATATTACTCCTGCTTTAGATTTTTCTGCTTTAACAGGTGGTGACCTAATGTTGGCCCACATGGCCGAACGCGCCTTTTGGTTGTACAGTACTGGACATCGTCATGGTGATCTTAGACGTCTTGTTGACGTTTACGGTATGCAAGCATCAGATGTGTTCCCATGGGGCGCTTATTTTAAAGGTGGAAGTTATGATTCCAATCTCAAGTTTCCGGTTCCTCAATCAGAGGCTAATAATCCAAATTATGCTGGATGTTTAGACTAAGAGAAAGGACTGTTTTATAATTATTTTGAATAAAAAGAGGTTTGAGAGAACCTCTTTTTAATTTACAAACAAGAAAAGGTATTAAATTTGGCAATCCAATTAACTTACCCATGACTAAAAACATAAAAGTCTTTAATAATATAAGTTCAAAACATTTTTCTGTTTTATCGTTCTTGTTTTTTTTATCGGGAACAGCAGGACTCATACTACAAGTCGTTTGGATGTACCGCTTGGGATTGATTTTTGGCAATGCTGCTTATGCCACGGCAGCGACATTGGCTGCTTTTTTTCTTGGACTGGCAATTGGGGGATGGTTTTTGGGAAATGCTTCGGCTAGATTTAAGCGTCCACTTTCTTCCTATGGATTTATGGAAATAGGAATAGCATTAACAGCACTATTACTAATTCCAGGTATTGAATTTTATGAAACACACTATGCCTCTTTAGTAACACTTACTAGTGGCAACCAAAGTTTACTTACTGTATTAAAATTCGGTTTTAGTACCATACTCCTTCTTTTTCCAACGGTGCTTATGGGAGGCACATTTCCTGTATTAGCCCAATTTATAGGAAAAGAAAAACGTCAACTTGCAAGTAGAGGAACCATTTTATATGCTGTAAATACCTTAGGAGCTTCAATTGGAGTTTTGTTGGCCGGATTTTTTCTCCTTTCAAGATATGGTGTTGATGCAACCTATTATGTTACTATAGTTTTAGTCGCAACTATAGGTTTTACTGCGCTCTTTATGGATATATTTTTTATTGATCACAAAAAAACACCTTCAACAGTAAATGATAATGATACTTCTAAATCTTTAATTAAGTCAGATAGTATTAATTATTCCGAATTAAGAATATTGGCATTCTCATCAGGCTTATTGGCTCTATCGGCCGAAACCGTTTGGACAAAGATGTTCGCCCAAGTATTGCAAAATTCCATATATTCCTTTTCGGCAATTTTAGTAGTATTTCTTTTTGCTTTGGGAATTGGTGGAGTGCTTTCGCATATTTTAGTAAAAATATCCCATAATTCGAAGTATGTAGTATTAATTCTTCTATTATTAGGTGCTATTGGTATTGGTTTTTCGCCTTATGTATTTAATACATTGACCAATGGATTGGACTATTTAGCTCCAAGCGCATCTTGGCTTGATTACCTTACAGATGTATTTAAGTTAAGTTTTCTAGTTGTATTTTTTCCAACCATGATTTTTGGTGCTATTTTCCCTTTTTTGTTAAAAGCATCTCCATCCTTAAATCAAGCTTCTGGTAAATTTGTGGGCAGATTAGTTTTGTTCAACTCAATAGGCAGTACTATTGGTCCGATTGTTGTCGGGTTTATTTTACTTGATGCCATT
>CAXBHA010000341.1:0-3973 GCA_963974955.1 uncultured Yeosuana sp.
AATTGCAGATTCTTACCTGCATCCAATCGCTTATCCATATTATTGATATAAAATAATAGAGCATCTGCTAAATCCTTTTCCTTTCTAGAAGGGACCAATTGACCACAAGAACTATTAGAAATAACCAGATTACAATCACCTACATCGGTAGCAATAGCAGGTAAACTTGCCAAACCATATTCTAAAAGTGCTAAAGGTAACCCTTCAGATTTTGATGACAATACACCAATGGTGGCTTGTGCCAAAATATAATTGGCATCTGAGCAACTTCCATAAAAACAAACATGCTTACCTAATGATTCTTGTTCTACAAATGCTTTTACAGAACTAGAATAGGTATCATGAAAATCTTGACCTATTAAATGTAAACTCCAGTCAGGATGTTTATTCAATACGAGTTTAAAAGCTTTTAAAAGCGTTATATGATCTTTTTGTGGTCTCATATTGGCCAAGCAAATTACACGCTTACCTTCAACGCCTTTTAGCTTTGTGATGGGCTTAGTGGAATTCAACATCGCAAAATTTGGCAAGTAGCTTACGGTTTTCACTTTTAGGTTTTTTTTAGTCCATGTTTCTAACTTAGTGTTAACACAAAACGCATGACTGAAAAGTTTAGAACAAAACTTTAAAACACTCTTTGACCTTTTATTCAAAAACTCACTGTTACCATAATGATCATGCCAAATTAAAACAAGATTAGGGCTTAATATTTTGATTAAAGTTCCTAAAAAAAAGGAGCTGCTATGCGCATGCATAACATCAATTTTATTGTCTTTAATAAAATTATTCAGCTTTTTTATAGCCACAAAATCAAATGTGGATTTTTTATTTAAAAATAAATAATAAACATCCTTTGAAATACTTTCTTTTAGCAACCCTTCTTTTCTAGTAGCACATAAATACGATGTTTCTATACGCGAAACCAATGAATTAGCATAATTCACTGCAACGCGTTCAGCACCTCCAGCATTTAACGAATCTATGAGTTGTAAAACTTTCATGAATGAAGTAACTTTTTTATTTCGGTTTCAAATTTATCTAATGTATAACTTCTAGACCAATTTTGAGCTTTCTCTATTTTAGCTATATATTCTTTTTCATTTTTTATATAGTTTTGTATTTCTGCTACTACATTATTTGTTTTTGGAGTAACTATACTTCCTCTAGCACCTTGACCTAGCATTTCGGGGATACATGATACATTAGTACTAATTGGCAAACATTTCCAAAACATTGCTTCTGCAACTACCTTAGGCCAACCTTCAGATTTGGATATAAACACTAAAAAATGTGCTTTTTGATAAGCCTGCTTAATATCCTCCTTATTTTTATTGCCATGCAGAATGACATTTGATTCTAAATGATTTTCTTTTATATAATTCTCTAAACTTTTTCGTTTAGGACCTTCTCCATAAATATCTAAACTAATTGGATAACCTTTCTTTATAAGCTCCTGAGTAGCTTTAACAGAAATTAATGGCTGTTTTCCTTTACTTAAAGTCCCAACAAACAAAATATTAATTGATTCTTCTAAGCTTTTTGTTGAAACGTCAATCTTTTCATCTTCTCGATAAGACGCTGTGAAAAAAGGCATTATGTTTTTTGAGGCATCATTCCAATTACCATACACCAATACTTGCATATCTCTTGTCAGAAATTCATTTTTTAAAATCCACTTTTGAATCCCATAAGATATTGGTTGTCTAGCTTTTGGATCCCAATTTCCTGCATACTTTGCAGTCTTTATTTTTTTTGGAAAAAATATTTGAGCAAAACACCCCAATAACCCAATGTTTCCAGGACATCTTATATGAATATGGTCTGCTTGCCGGCAAGCTTTAAAAATTCTAACAAGAATTACAGGAAGTTTAAACAAAGATGGAAAAACTTTTTGTATGGATGTAAATTCAATAACAGGTATGGCTGTTAACTTCAAATTATTATGTTGATATGCCATGTCTATTTTAGAAATAGCATTGGCCAACATTGGCGCCACTATTTCAACTTCATCAACATGCTTTAACCACAAATTCATTTCACGAACATAAGGTGTATATGCAAAATATTCATGATTTTGTTTTTTATGTAGTACATGAGTAATGATTAAAAATTTCATCTTTCTATTTTGGGCTCATTAAAGATAAGCGAAAACCAACCAACGATGCGTCCTAAACTTTCGGTGAATGCCTCTTTTCTATTTGAAGTAGATATAACATTAAGCAGCCTAATTTTAGTTAATAATATGGCAGTTGCATGCCATTTAAAACGCGCCTTTAACGACGGATTTGGATATTTAACGCGCCACACATACCAACCGTTTCTAATAACCATTTTGCCATATTGGAACTTATTTGGTCTACCTGAACCATCATGATAATGCGCTAATTGTGCACTGGTATTAACATACAAATTGCCTGTTTTCGCTAAACGTAATGAAAAATCGGCATCTTCATAAAGTCCGTAACCTTCAAAATAGTTCGAAAATTTATGCGTTTTAAAAACTTCTTTTTTATATGAAGACACACCGCCCATTAGCTGTTCTACTTGATAAATTTTACCTGAAAGAGGCAAAAAGCTAACGGAGCGACCATGTGAAAATGTTGGCATAAACCCTGGTTGGGCGTCAGGTAACAATTCAAAAAAACGACGAATTTTAAATCTTAATGGTTCTTTTCGTTGCCAACCATCATAATAAAAATGGCTTTTATCTTTTGGTGTGGTTGCCTTTTCCCAAGTTACTTCATTTATAATATAACCTCCAACTCCTAAAGCATTTAGTTTTGCTGCATAGGTTTCGATTAAATTTTCAAAATAATGAATGTCTAAAACAACATCATCATCCAAAAAACAAATAATTTCGGAAGATTCTGAAACCTTTTTAATTCCAAAATTCCGCTGTTTTGTTAATCCCCTATTCGTTTCATCAACTTTAAAATATTTTAAATTCTCAAAGATATTTTCATTTAAAATAACTCCAGTATCATTATTTATAGAACTATCAATTATTAAAATTTCATTAGGATACAACGTCTGTAGCACAATCGACTGCAATAATTTCAACAGTGGTTTCGGACGCATATATGTGCATACTATTAAAGAGAAGTTTTTCATTATTTGGTTCGTATTCCTAAAGCTATTAATTTTTTAGCGTAAAATACCGACTTATTAAATTGTAAAAGCCTCATTGGAAATTTCAATACTCTTAATGGCATTTGTATCAATTTAGCCTTTGTAAAATAAAATACAAAGTATTTAATTCGATATTCTTTCCGCTGCTTATTATCAAAATGTTTAAACAATTGGTACATTATAGTTGGACTTGGTTTTGGTATGAACCATTTTACTGGAGTATCCAATTCCCAAGGTTGTTTTTTTCTTTTTTTGCCTTTTATACCGGCTTGTTGCTCCCAAAAACGGTAACCACCAACTGGTGGTTTTAGATGTAAATTAACAGAAAAAGGATTGCGCAAAACGGTTACGCCAAGTTTTGAAATTGACAAACCAAAATCGCTATCTTCTCCATAACCACCATCGTAATTAATATCATTGCCTACTAAAATATCTACAACACGTTTAGTCACACAGGAATTAGCATTACTAAAAGATTGGGCAGCACCAACTTTCCAACGACTTTCACTTATTGCTTTTAGTTTTTCATCTAAATCGCTTAAATCTTGCTGTTGATGGTCTGCTCTAATATCCAACCCATTACAAGCCTCTGCATTATAGCTTTGCAATAATCTAATATGATTCTCTATAAATTGCTGTTGAATTCTAATATCATCATCCCCAAAAACAATATAATCACCCGTACATAAATCAATCGCTTCATTTCTTGCTTGACAACTTCCTTTCGTAGTTTGCCATTTAATAACTGTTTTGAATGAATAATTGTTTTCGTTATACAACGTTTCATCTCTTGAATCTTCTGGAGTTGCATCAACTACAATCACTTCAAAAGGCTTATAGGTTT
>CAXBHA010000342.1:0-3949 GCA_963974955.1 uncultured Yeosuana sp.
CAAAATACCACCTCAAGCGCTTGATTTGGCAGAGGCTGTGCTTGGTGCGATGATGATTGATAAAAAAGGTGTTGATGAAGTTATTGATATTTTAAGTCCTCAGGCGTTCTACAAAGAATCCCATCAACACATTTTTGAAGCGATTTTTCAGTTATTCGAAAACAGTGAGCCAGTCGACTTATTAACTGTTTCTACACAATTAAAGAAAAATTCAAAATTAGAACTGGCAGGAGGCGATTTTTATCTTATTTCCTTGACCCAAAAAGTATCATCTTCCGCTCATATTGAGTTTCATGCCCGAATTATTTTGCAGAAATTTATTCAGCGTAGCTTAATCAAAATTTCCAGTGAAATAATAGAAGATTCTTATGATGAGACAAAAGATGTATTTGATTTATTGGACAATGCCGAAGCCAAATTATACGAAGTAACTCAAGGAAATATTAAAAAATCGAGTGAAACGGCTCAAAGCTTGGTAATTCAAGCCAAAAAGAAAATTGAAGAAATATCTAATAAAGAAGGTTTAAGTGGGATTCCATCTGGATTTGATAAGCTTGATAAATTAACCTCGGGCTGGCAAGAAAGTGATTTGATTATTGTGGCCGCCAGACCTGGTATGGGTAAAACGGCTCTAACATTATCCATGGCAAGAAATATAGCCGTGAATCACAATATTCCCGTGGCATTCTTCTCTTTGGAGATGGCTTCTGTACAATTGATAACCCGTTTAATTTCAAGTGAGACAGGATTGTCATCTGAAAAATTGCGTACGGGTCGACTTGAAAAACACGAATGGGAGCAATTAAATGTGAAGGTAAAAGGCTTGGAAAAGGCACCTTTGTTTATTGATGATACACCTTCACTTTCTATTTTTGATTTAAGAGCTAAAGCACGTCGTTTATCATCGCAGCATGGTATTAAACTTATTGTTATAGATTATTTGCAGTTAATGACCGCCGGTGGAAGTCAAAAAGGAGGAAATAGAGAACAGGAAATTTCAACCATATCTCGTAATTTAAAGGCTTTAGCAAAAGAATTGAGTGTACCTGTAATTGCACTATCGCAATTATCTCGTGCCGTTGAAACACGTGGAGGAAGTAAGAGACCATTATTAAGTGATTTACGTGAATCTGGAGCCATTGAACAAGACGCCGATATTGTATCATTTATATATAGACCAGAATATTATAAAATAGAGGAATGGGATGACGATGAGCGTTCTCCAACGGAAGGGCAAGCAGAGTTTATTGTAGCAAAACACAGAAACGGAGGGTTGGATAGTATCCGATTGAAATTTGTGGGTCATTTAGGTAAGTTTGAAAATTTGGATGATTTTGATTCACCGTTTGAATTCCACAGTAAAATGAATGCGGCAGCCAACGATGATACCTTTAGATCAGATAATTTTAAAGCAAATCCAGACCAAGCATTTGGTAGTTCGTTTAATGACGATGAAGACAACGATGTCCCGTTTTAAACCTTAATATATTTATTGAATGTCCGTATTCATTCATAATACCATTTTTGTCATTCAGAATGGAGTGAAACGAAATGAAGAATCCATTAAAATCAATGGGATTCCTCCTTTGTCGGAATGACAGAATTATTATATTTTCAGACTTATGACAAATTACGGACATTCAATATATTTATAATAAAACATTTTATTGGGACGGTATTTTAAGTATCTTTCAGTCTATGAAATCCCTATTAACAAAATTGATATCTCACTTAAATATTAATATAAAGGCATTACATTTGGCTCCTAAAAATATAAATTTAAGGAGATGAAAAAGGCTATTGTTTTTGTATTTCTTCTATTTTTATCGTTTAATACATTTGCTTCCTATATTTTAATTCCTATGGATGCCGAAAGCCAAAAAAACCATTTAAAGGCTTATGGTATGGCGTATTGGGTGCTTGAAAAACAATTAAAAGTACAATGGTTACTCAATTATAGAGGCGGCTCCTTTTTACTTCCTGATCTTGAAGATATTCGACTTGAATGTCAAATACGTGGTGTTTCTTTCGAATTGCTATCAAATTCTAAAACCGAAAGTATATTAGAGGAAATCAATAGTCCCAGTCAAAATATGGAGGCAGTTGTTTTAGAGAAAGCCCCTAAAATTGCAGTTTATACGCCTTATGGAAAGAAACCTTGGGATGATGCGGTAACGATGGTTTTAACCTATGCCGAAATTCCATATGATACCATTTACGATGAGGAGGTTTTAAATAATGGTTTGCTCTTGTACGATTGGCTGCACCTACACCATGAAGATTTTACGGGTCAATTTGGAAAGTTTTACGGGGCGTACAAAACTGCTGCATGGTATATTGAAGAGAAAAAAACGGCCGAAGCATTAGCCGAAAAATTGGGATATAATAAAGTGTCTGAAGAGAAGCTAGCGGTTGCTTTAAAAATAAGAGATTATGTAATTGGGGGAGGTTTTATGTTTGCTATGTGCAGTGCGGCTGATAGTTTTGATATTGCCTTATCTGCTGAAGGAGTAGATATTTGCGAACCAATGTTTGACGGTGACGCCAGTGATCCTAATTATCAGAATCAAATAGATTATAGTAAAACATTTGCATTTACCAATTTTATTTTAGAACGAAACCCTTACGTTTATGAATTTTCTTCAATTGACATGACTCAAAAACGGCTTATTTCAAGAACTGTCGATTATTTTTCTTTAATGGATTTTTCGGCAAAATGGGACCCTATTCCAACGATGTTATGTCAAAATCATACGGCTTTGATAAAAGGATTTATGGGACAAACAACTTCTTTTGCAAGAGATGGAATAAAATCGAATGTGTTAATTCTAGGAGAGAACAAATCAAATGGTGAGGCCAAATATATCCACGGTATAAAAGGCAAGGGGTTTTTTACGTTTTATGGCGGTCATGATCCAGAGGATTACAGACATCGTGTAGGTGATGCAAAAACGGAATTGGATTTGCATCCCAATTCACCTGGATATCGATTGATTTTAAATAACGTATTATTTCCTGCGGCAAGAAAAAAGAAACAGAAAACATAATCAGTGCAGCTCTTTTAACTCTATAAGCTGATTTAAGATAAATTCAACGCCGTAATTATCATTGCTTTTAGTTTCGTAGTTTGCTATTGCCTTTACATTGGGATGGGCGTTTTCCATGGCAAAACTATAGGTTGCCAATTTTAACATTTCGATGTCATTGTTATAATCACCAAAAACCAACGTTTCTTCATTTGAAATATTATATGTTTTTTGAATTAGTTCAAGCGCATGCCCTTTATTGGCCAAATCATCGGATATATCAACCCAATTTTTGCCTGATATTTTTATTTTATATTCCGGTTCAAAATGTTTAAAACTTGGATAGATATATTTTTCGGAATCTTCAGGATGATATAATGCAATTTTAATAATATCTTCTTTTATTTCATCAATGCTTGAAATGACACTAAACGTTGGATAATATTCTGTTAAAAGTTTGATTTGACCATTGGAATTATGTTTAAAATAGGCTCTGGATTTTGTGCAGAATACTGGATGGATATGATTGTTGGAGTCCAATAATACTTCGATTTTAGATAAATTTCCTTTTTTAATGGGTGTTGATAATAGAAGTTTATTTTGTTTAGCAACAATACCGCCATTTTCAGCAATTACAAAAATATCATCTTTAATGGAGTCTAATTTCTCAATAATGCTGTAATATGGTCTACCACTAGCTGCAACAAACAGGACATTGTGTTTTTTTAATTGCTTGAATAATTCAAAAAACAAGGCACTAACTTCATGATTAGAGTTAAGTAAGGTGCCATCCATATCGGTAGCGACTAATTTTATTTTTGACAAATCCATAAAAATATTTTTCAAGTGCAAATGTAAAGGTTTCTATTAAATAGTTATTTTTCAAAATTATATTTGAATGTCCGTATTCATTCATAATACCA
>CAXBHA010000343.1:0-3932 GCA_963974955.1 uncultured Yeosuana sp.
GTAAAGCCTTTTTCTTTCCCTTCTGTTTTGCTTTTTTTAGTCGTTTTAGCTTCAAGCGCTTCGTGTTTTCTTTTCATCAGCTCCAGTTCTTCGCTGCTGAGACCTAGATATTTGATATAAAAAGAAACTGTCTTTGGAAGGAAAATAAACTCATTCTTTTCAATGGCTTTTTGAAAATCCTGAAAAAACCCATGATCGATCATATCCTTCCAATGTCTTTTAAATACCTCTTGGGCCTCCTGGTTCCAAAAATCATGAAGTAAAGGCAGCTGTTCTACCTTAGGAACATCATGGCATTCGTGCGATTTTATTCGTCCCCAAAATCGCTTTTGTTTTATCGGACTCTCTAAAGAATCCGCTAGCACACCACAGAACTCCCCTTGTGAAAAGTTTCCTATAGTATCAATAGCTATTAACTCCTCCCTGTAGAAGGTATGATTTAAGGATTGACTCCCCTCCATTTGTTGGTTGAGCCCTGTCCTTTTTTGATTGGTTTTTCCAATACGTTTTGAAATTTCTCCTGCAGTTTTTGTTCCACCCATGCCACATATTACACTCCCTTGTATTCCTATGATACTATTGGCTTCTGCTCTAGGGTATTTCTTTTCCAATTGTTCAACGCCTTGTATTCCAGCCACAAGAGCACAAAGGTTTTCTCTTCCACTCTCTAGAAAGTCAACCAGACCCCCATAGTAAAATGAACTCATCTCATCAAGTATGTTTGCAAATGGAGCTTTACCCGGTTTGTTAGCTTCTTTACCAACGGTTTCCACTATCATAGAGAGATATGGAGCCATGACATCCGCTTTGTCCTTATCGCATCCCACAACCACAATCTTTTTTTGGTCCGGGTTATTAAGGTCTAAAGAAAAATCTCCCTCTCCGGAAAAGATATAATAGGCATCCAAATGATAGAGCCTTGATAATTTTTCCTGCAAGGTTGCAGTAATACCTGCCAATTGTTCCATTGCAGAACCGCCATCAAATGCATCGCGCAGCGAAGAAACTTTCATTACCAAATCCCTTTTAGAGAGTAAAATGGGTAAGAGATATTTTGTTTTTGCCGATGCCAATATTGAAACATGGGGAATAGAGCATACCGGAAGATCATACTTAATTTGCATTTCTTTAGAAAGTGCCACCAGACCTACAAAAAGTCCCGATGCAGTTCCTTTAAAAAAGGCGCTTTCAGATTCATCAGGTCTTTTGAGATTTACTAGGATGTTATTGCAAATTTTTTCTATTTCGGTTATCGAGGGGATATACCTTGGCGCAATTGGATTACAGCGATGACTGTAGCTCATATCCGTTGTGCATATCTGATAAAAAGAGGTGTCCTTAGGGTTTATATCTTTGTAATACGCATAGGTTTTTGAAGAAAGAGAAGGGTACTTTAAGTCGTAAACCATCATGGTGAAATTTAGTTTCATAAGCTCGTAAATGATAGGTGATATAAACGAATAGGTTTTACCAGAACCCATGATTCCCCATACAAATACCGAACGAAACACATTGACGAAATTTAAAAAGCCTTGGTGTCTTTTTTTGTCATAGAAATAGTCATACCCTAATGAAAATCCATATTTGGCCTTTATTATTTTTTTGGTCTGCGGAAAGCTCTGGTTATTAATATTGAATTGGTCATTACCCAATCTTTTTGAGAAGTACCAAACGCTTATGGCCATTATGGAACGAATGTAGATAAGATAAGCTCCAATGGTTAGTGCCATTCCCAAATAGACCGGTAGATGAACTAGTCGTTGCATGGGATACACTAGGAGTATAACGGCAAAACCGGCAAGGCCAATAAATAGATTGACCTTTATTTTTCTGTCAGAATAAAATCGATGTAGATATCCTGAAACTAAAGGCGCGGCAATAGCCACTACTTTTAAATTCATTTCAGTAATACGACCGCTTATCAAACGACTGAGCACTTTCTTTAATAGGTAGGGTTCGTTAACATGAATCGTTATCCACTGGTCAAAAGCAATCCTAAAGTAAAGTGACCAACTTAAGGTACCGATAATCAAAAATAGAATTACATAATGTATTCGTTGGTTTTTCATACCTTAACTTTTAGTATATTTGCCTGTAAATGTATTAAAATATAAAAGACAACAAAATAATATTATAATATAAATGAAAAACATTAAAACCATTTTATCACTTTTAGGCTTCACTCAGCCTACAATCCTAAAGTCAAAACTCTTTGTGCACTTTGAGAAAAAAGACAATACACATTTGTTTATGTACAAAAGAGCCCAAGACCAAACCCTTCGTTTTTCTTCCCAGTCCGGAGAATGGGATGGAAATCTTTTCGATGTGATTACTTTTCATTACCAGAGCGACAATTCGAGTAGTTTCAATGAGGCGGATAGGCTGGCTCTCTTTATCAGGGAAAATGACTTAAGCCCTTTGGAGCTTGAACCAGTAGGCGAGAAACTATTGCCTGTCCCCCACTTTAATTTGTATAAGCTCCTATTTAGCGAACACGGAAAATGCAAACAGGAAACTTTTAATAATGCATTGGAGTCCGAAACACAGCTTTACTTTTTCTTTATGGATGAAGATGTAACCACATCACGACAACACAACATCCTCGGAGTGGTTACGTATGATAAGATTCAAAAGACCGAACAAACGGTTATGTTCTCAAATCTTGATCGAAGCATCTATTTTAGCAACCCTTCCATTTCGTCTACTGAAGCTGTAGTTTTTAATAGTTTCAAGGAGATGATAGCATTTAGCAGCAGAATGTCATCCGACTATTTCTATATCGTTTTTAAAGGCGATTTTAATAACTCCAAAGCAAAAACGATTTCCTTAATATCAGACACTAAAGGGATTCAGAACACATTTCTTGCTTTCCCCGATAGATTAAAAGGCTATTATAGGGATATCGAATATTTAAGCATTCATGCCAAAGTAGAGATAAAGGTGAAAACCGGTTATCTAAAACTGTCTATCCCTCAAAACGCTCAAAGCGACCTTTTTATCCAGAAACTAAAAGATCTGAAATCAAATGTTGAAAAGGAGATGGACAAAAACAGTATTACGAGCCTTATCGCTATAAAGGCTGGGAAAAACTTAGAACAGCAAGCCGTTTTCGTAGTCGAAGTTGCCACGATTGCCAATATTCTAAAAGGCTTTTTAGTCTTAGCTTCAAAGTATTTACTAGCCGATAAGAATTTTAAAATTATCAAACCAAAGGATGTTTATTGGGCTCAACAAGAGTCCGGTATAAAGAACGTTGGAAAAGAATTTAAACTTAATATCTACGATACCATTGGAAAGGTATACTCCTACAATTGAAAACATAAACTAATTATACAGCCATGTCAATCTACAATCGAATCAGCGAAATCTTTGATATTAAGGATCTCTTGCAGACCAAAAATCCGATACGTACTCGTTTGGGGATAACCAAGGTTGAACTCGATAAAGGCAAAGGCTCTAATTCCATACAAATCCATATCACAGAACAAGACCGAGGTAAACAACGTATTTTGCTTTTCGACCATGACCGCGAGGGTAAAAGCTATGGGCACTTTAGATACAACAACCGGACTTTTCAAAATGATAGTGGTGATATCATACAGTTTATTGCCAATCGCTTGGAAGGGCGAAGATTAAACGACGCCATAAAATTACTTAATAGCTACAACTATAAAATCAATGCCAAGGACTGGAAGACCAGTACCGATTTTGAAGTCTCCAATAAGAGAAATAAAAGTTCGAATACCAAGCCGCTTGATATAGAAATGTTTGCCGATCTAAGAGGTATCGATAAATTAATACTGACAGACCAGCCCCATTATTTGGAAAAAAGACATATTCTTAATGATATTCTCTTACATCCTAAGTTTATTGATACGGTCATGGTTTATGACAATCCGATTCAAACCAAAACCGGCCCCATCACTTTTACC
>CAXBHA010000344.1:0-3930 GCA_963974955.1 uncultured Yeosuana sp.
ACAGTAAAAGAAGTAGATTATAACACGAATGTTATTGCTAATTTAAAAGAATCGGGGAAAATAAACAAAGAAGATTTTTAAATTAACATAAACGTAATAAAAAAAAGCATCCTAAAATCAGCCCTTTTTTATTAATATTTTTAGAGTTTATTTAACACTTTAAAAAATGCTAAATATTATATTTGCTTTTTAATTTAGCATTTTGGATGTATAAAAAAACAATAGCAATATCTTTTACTGTACTATTTATGGCACTTATTATGGCGCCATCTGTAATTGTTGCATTTGATGATTCTATTGATACTTCTATTTTTTATTCTCTAACCGAAGAAGAAGAAAATGGAAAAGTTAAAAAATTAATATCCCCTTTTTCTTTACTGGTTAATGACACAACTACTGACCTTAACTTAAAAAACAACCAAGGTTTTTGTTATTGGTTTAAAAAATACCCAAAACCACATCTCAATTTAATTTCTCCCCCTCCAGAACAAAACATATTATAATTTCTGTTTTACAGACTTTACAAAAGTCTATTAATTAAGTTTAACAACTTTTGGTAATAACCAAAGGTAAAATTATTATAATATGTTTAAATATATTAAAAGCGACATACCCGCGAGTATCGTCGTGTTTTTTGTTGCATTACCTTTATGTCTAGGTATCGCATTAGCAAGTGGCGCCCCACTATTTTCAGGACTCATTGCAGGAATCATTGGTGGGATTGTAGTTGGCTCGTTAAGTGGTTCAAAAATAGGAGTTAGTGGTCCAGCAGCGGGTTTAGCGGCTATAGTTTTAACCGCCATTGCTACTTTAGGCAGCTATGAAAATTTTCTGGTTGCGGTTGTTTTAGGAGGTATTATTCAAATTCTTTTTGGAGTGTTAAAAGCTGGTATTATAGGTTACTATTTTCCTTCTTCAGTTATCAAAGGCATGTTAACAGGCATTGGCATCATCATTATTTTAAAACAAATCCCTCATTTTTTCGGTTATGATGCCAATCCTGAAGGGAACTTCGCCTTTTTTAAAGTTGATAGCAATAACACTTTTATAGATATTTTTAATACCATTAATTACATAAAATTAGGTCCCACTTTAATAGGTCTAATTGGTTTAGGGATTTTATTGCTTTGGGACAAAATCTTATCTAAAAAAGGAAGGTTTTTTCAAATAGTTCAAGGCCCTTTGGTTGCTGTTGTGGTAGGTATTGTTTTTTATATACTAACAAAATCAAATGATGTATTTGGAATAAGCACCTCTCATTTGGTTAGTGTCCCTGTTCCAGAAGATGCTACATCTTTTTTTGGGCAATTTAGTTTCCCAAATTTTAATGTTATTACCAATCCCGCCGTGTGGATAGTAGCTTTTACTTTGGCCTTAGTGGCAAGTTTAGAAACCTTATTGTGTGTTGAGGCAACAGATAAAATAGACCCACATAAAAATGTAACCCCAACAAATAGAGAATTATTAGCTCAAGGGGCTGGAAACATTATCTCTGGTATGATTGGTGGACTGCCAATTACTCAGGTAATTGTTAGAAGTTCTGCTAATATTCAATCTGGTGGAAGAACCAAACTTTCAGCTATTATTCATGGTTTTCTGCTATTAATATCTGTTATTTTGATCCCCAGATTATTAAATATGATACCATTATCAGTATTAGCAGCAGTGCTATTAATGGTTGGCTACAAATTAGCTAAACCATCCTTATTCAAAAAGATGTATGGTTTGGGTTGGAAACAATCCATTCCCTTTACCGTAACCGTTTTTGGAATTGTATTTATTGACCTTTTATACGGAATTGGCCTAGGACTAGCTGTTGGTATCGTCGTTATTTTATTGAAAAGCTACCAAAACTCCCATTTTCTTCATATTGAAGATAAAAGCAATGGAAAGCACAAAATTAAAATGACACTAGCAGAAGAAGTAACCTTCTTTAACAAAGGCGCCATTCTTAAAGAATTGGATAGTTTACCAAGAGACACCTATTTAGAGATCGACCTAATTAAAACCAGATATTTGGATAATGATATCATTGAGATTTTAGAGGATTTTCTTTTTAAAGCTACAGAAAGAAATATTGATATTAAATTGGTTTCAAAACGTGGTGTTGTTGAAAACCCTCCAAGCTTTATTGAATTCTTTAAAGAAAGACCCAAATCAAAATTAAGTTTAAGTTAAAATATCATGAAAAAGAGTAAATATAAAATATTAGTCCTTGCAGATCTGAAGGATTCTATAAGTACAACACTAAAAAGCACGATTAGTCTAGCAAAAATGGTTAATGGCAACATAGACCTTTTATATGTGAAAAATGCTTCCGATGTTGTTAAAGGAGACAACCAATTATCAGCTATACGCACTATAAATCAAGAATATACTACAACTGATAAAAAAATAAAAAGTATCATAAAGTCCTACTCTACAGACTATGGTGTAAACATAAATTATAAGTTCAGTATTGGAAATGTAAAAAATGACATTGGTTTATACATTAAAGAACAGGAACCCGATATTATTGTATTAGGTAAAAGGAAACCAAAAGTTGCTAATTTAATAGGAGATAATATAACAGACTTTGTTTTAAATAATCATGAAGGCATCATAATGATTTCCGCCAATGAAAATGCTTTAGAGCCAAATAAGGAATTATCTCTTGGACTATTGAATACTACTAGAGAGCATACTTTTAATAAAGCCGTTACTGGCGATTTGATAAGTCATACTCAAAAACCATTGACTTCCTTTAAAATAGTTAAAAATTCAAACGAATTGAAAGAAATAACCAGCACAATGGACGAAAAAATTGTTGAATATGTATTTGAACATAGAGATAATTCTATAGAAAACCTGTCTAACTATGTGTCTAAAAACAATATTAATTTATTATGCATAGATAGAGAAAAAACAAATGTTAAGAGCGGAAAACATGCCATTAACTTAGAAATTAATGAGATAATAAGCAAACTTAATGTTTCACTGTTATTAATAGGTAAATATATTATGCCTGGTAATAACTTGATTTAAATTAATAATCAATAAAAAAACAAAATTATGAAAGCACATACAAGAGAAACACAAGCAACAATGACGCCACAAAAGTCATTGCAATATTTAAAAGAAGGAAACTTACGATTTCAAAATAATTTAAAAGCCAATAGAAACCTATTAGAACAAGTAAATGATACCAGTGAGGGGCAGTTTCCGTTTGCTACTATTTTAAGTTGTATCGATTCAAGAGTGTCTGCCGAATTGGTTTTTGATCAAGGATTAGGCGATATTTTTAGTGTACGCATTGCGGGTAACTTTGTAAATGTAGACATTTTAGGAAGTATGGAATTTGCAAGTAAACTTGCAGGCACAAAATTAATTGTTGTTTTAGGGCACACTAGTTGTGGCGCCGTGAAAGGTGCTTGCGACGATGCCAAACTAGGTAATTTAACAGCCATGCTCAGTAAAATAAAACCTGCCGTTGCCGCTGTGGCAGAACCCAAAGATAAATCATTGAGAAATTCATCAAACCCAGATTTTGTTGATACAGTTGCTAAGAAAAATGTTCAACTAACAATTGATAGAATACATGCTGAAAGTCCAATCCTTTCTGAAATGGAAAAAAATGGAGAGATTTTAATAATTGGAGCCATGTACGATATAAACAATGGTGAAGTAACTTTTTTTGATTAAAATTATTCACATGCCAAAAATTAAAAAAATCAATAAAATGGCAGTATTGATTATATTTTTAATACTGCCCGTTTTGGTGGTTGCACAGGACAGTGATTTTGGGAATTGGTTAATATATATAGGCAATAAAAAGCTAAACACTAAGTGGGATATTCACAACGAAGTTCAATATCGCAATTACAATGCGATTGGTGATTTGGAACAATTGCGTTGAAGAACCGGTTTAGGATATACATGTAATGAAGGTAA
>CAXBHA010000345.1:0-3922 GCA_963974955.1 uncultured Yeosuana sp.
TTAATAACCCGTATTTCATAATTTTAATTGTATCTTATCCTTTTATATAGTTTATATAGACCCGAATATTTATGTTGCAACATGAATTTTATTCTTTTAAATTTATTGATATTTTCGGTATTTGTTTGGATGGTGTTTTGCAAGTCCAATCCTATGAATTTTTTTATAAACACGTCTTCACTTTCTTGGTTTTCAATAACAAAAAAAGGTTTGTTTTCTTTGGCTTTCTCCTGTAAACACCACCATTCATATTTTAAACCCACACTCATTTTTGTTTTTTTATTAAAATTTGACAGTAATAATCCATAAAAATCATTTGGAATTTTAAAACCATGGTTTTCAGGATCATCATTCGCTAAAATAATCCCAAATATAGTCCGTTGGCATTTTGCGCATGTATTACAATTGGCTCCATCCCGTAATTCGGAGTAACAAACCCTTAAATTAATATTGGTATTATTTTGTTCAGCAAAATTAATAACATTTACAATTTTTTCTGGTCTTCTTAAATGGTAGCCATCATGGTTTATAGTCACGTTGGCCCACTTCGTGTTTTCATCAACCTCAGGACGCGACCCCCAGCTAAAATCAACTTCTTTTGTATTTGAAGAGGCAATAAAAACCTGATTTACTCCCAATAAATTTGTTAATGGCGCTAGTACGCCTAAAAGCGCCATACCATGTTGAATTTCGCCCCACCACCCAATATTTTTTATTAATAAATCCACTTTATAGTTATAAAAATCTCTTAGATTGGATTCAATATAGGTCAATTTTGATTGGTCTATAATGGGTTCTTTTTCATTAAAAGCTTTAAACTGATTCCATCTTCTATCGTCACTAATTTCAACATCGGCGCCATGAATAGAGACCAAATAAGGGCTTTTATCATAATTTCGAGTTAATGATTCAAAAGAATCCAGTCCACCACTAAACAATAACATAGATTGATTCCCTTTGATGGCATTTGACACTAATTTTTCGCAGATGAGTTTGCCACGACTTTTAATTTTTGGATGATGCTTTTCAAACTGATTTTTTAATTCCTTTAAAGAATTATAAAACGTTTCGTCTAGTTCATCAATAATAACATCAAACCCAACAAACCACGCTATCGGCATGATATTAGCCAATAAGGGAATAACAGCAATGCTTAAGGGAGTGTTACCAACATCTTTATCATAGGTGACATAAAATCTATTATCAAGATTAAAATAGTTGCTTATTGATTGGCTTACAGTATAATCATAAGAAATTTTTTTCCCCTTTTCTAAAAACTTTATAGTATTTAATTTAAATCCTCCCATAATTTATTGTTTACCAACTTTAATTAAAATCGATTTAAAAGGCTTTAAAAATAATTCTTTTTCATAGGCAATCATTCCTAAAGGGTATATAAGGAGCAAGTAACAAATTGTATATAAACCTGCTTTAAAAATAAAATTCAACCAGCCCCCACCAGGCAGTAAATTTATTAGGGATCCCATAACGATTACCAATAAAATAGTATAACTTGTTTTATGTAAAACTTCTTTAAAAAATCGCCACACATTTAAACCAATGGCATGATGGTAGTAAAAATTCATGACATTTTGAACGATAACCCAGCCCGTAACTGTTCCCGTGATCATGCCAATGGCTCCTAGGGACTTCGCTAAATAGGCGCCTAAAATGACACCTAAAAATAAAAAAGTAATATATAGAATGGCTTTAAACCTTAATTTGTTTTTAGCCTCTAAAATCGAGTTTCCAAATCCTTGCAACAGAGGTAGGGTGTAAGCCAGCATAATGAGGAAGGCTATAAGCCATGTTTCATGACTGCCCTGTTTACCCAACTCTTTACCAACCCATAAATTAACAAATTGCTCCCCATAGAGCCCAAAGGCCACTAAGATATACATCAGTACTATCAATGAGATCCGGCCAATTTTAATCATCATGCTGGTTAATTCTTCACCCGAAGCATTCCCAACGGTCATTTTGGTGGCTCGTGGTAAAAACACACTGGATATAGCGGTTGAAAACGAGCCATAATATGTACCCAAAACAATGCCTATGCCATAAATAGTTAATACTGTAGGGGTGGCTATTCTACCAAGCACCCAATGACCGGCTTTCCACTGAAATATGGTTACAATTGAAAAAATAAAAATCCACATGGAATAGCCAAAAATTTGTTTGATATATTTTATGTTAAACTCATGTAATTTAAACCTGACTTTTAATTTAAAAAAAACAAAATAGGATTCAACAGATAAAAAGATGATATTGAAAACAGTATCTATTATAACCAAAGCTATGGCTTTACCGCCCATAATAAGCACCGCAACAACTACTAATGTTCTTAAAATATAGCGAATGATGTTTACTGACTTTGGAAACACAAAGTTTTCATACCCATAACAGATCCCTGCGAAACTACCCCCTGGTAACCCAATGGCCAAATTGAATATTAAAAGTATAAATATGGTTTTAGCAATTTCAATTTCATCCAAGGTCATTTTAGTAAAATAGGTGTCGATATACCCATAGAAGCTAACCCCCAAAATAATAATTACCATTGAAATAACCCCATAAATCAGCATGGTGGTCGCTAAAAAATTTTCCTCACCTCTTTTGTCGTTTTCAGCGCGATATTTTGCCACAAAGCGAACAATGGTGTTATTAAGTCCTAAATCCAATACCGAAATGGTTCCCACCAAGGCCCCAATAGCTATATAAACTCCATATTCAGCACTCCCAATATGATTTAGTATAAATGGTGTGATAAAAAGCCCTACTGCATTTGTTAAAAAAATGATGACATAATTTAACACAGCTCCTTTTTTTATTTGACTCACAATCTTATTTTTGTTTTGTAATTAGCGATGTTATAACCTTCCGTGAACTTGTTCCTTTAATACGCCCTTAACATCATATAAAATGCCATTAGGATTTAAAAGCGCTTTAAGATTCATATTTAAAAACGCGTTATGCGCCACTGTTAAAATAATGGCATCAAAAGTTCCTGTTGGCAGTTGTTGAAAGGTTTTAAGATTATATTCATGTTGCACTTCGTCTGGGTTTGCCCAAGGGTCATATATCGTTAGGTTTGTACCGTAGCTTTTTAACTGATTAATAACATCAACCGCCTTCGTGTTACGGACATCTGGACAGTTTTCCTTAAAGGTGATGCCTAAATTTAAAATGTTGGCCCCTTTAATGCGAATATCATTGCGTACCATGAGTTTGATAACCTCCGAGGCTACATATTGGCCCATACTATCATTCACGCGACGTCCTACCAGAATAATCTCTGGATGATAGCCCGCTTCCTGTGCTTTTTGGGCTAAATAGTAAGGGTCCACCCCAATACAATGCCCACCAACCAATCCGGGTTTAAAGGGTAAAAAGTTCCATTTGGTGCCTGCAGCTTCCAATACGGCATGGGTATCGATATCCATGAGATTAAAAATTTTGGCCAATTCATTCACAAAGGCAATATTGATATCGCGTTGTGAGTTTTCAATCACCTTGGCCGCTTCGGCTACTTTGATGGTAGGCGCCAAATGTGTTCCAGCCGTAATGACGCTGGCATATAACCCATTCACTTTTAACCCGATTTCGGGGGTTGATCCCGCCGTGACTTTTAAAATTTTATCAACGGTATGCAATTTATCACCCGGATTGATGCGTTCTGGAGAATACCCAGCAAAGAAATCCTTATTAAATTTTAAACCACTGTGTTTTTCAAGCACTGGAATACATTCTTCCTCAGTGGCACCAGGATAGACCGTGGATTCATATATTACAATATCATTTTTTTTAAGGACCTTACCAACGGTTTCGCTGGCTTTATACAAGGGTGTTAAATCGGGGCGGTTGTTTTTATCAATAGGAGTAGGGACGGTCACGATATAATAGTTACAGTCTTTGATATCGG
>CAXBHA010000346.1:0-3919 GCA_963974955.1 uncultured Yeosuana sp.
AATTTTAGACAACAGCCTGTAGAAATTAATGAAATACGTTTTATAAAAGATGGTGAAGAAATAGTTTTGGATATTAGCAGTTTCAATCGATTATTTGTGCCCAACCAACATATTGAAATCCTACCCAACCAGTATACTTTTATAGGTAAAGCCGGTAAGGCTGGCACAAAATCAATTTACGATCCCTTTTTTATTTCCAATACCAACTCAAAAGAATTTAATTTAATAGCGCATAACCCCTTATTTAAATTTCCTTACATTATTGCGGCCTTTATTTCATTGTTGATATTTCTAATATTGGTTAATAATGTCGACAGGATAAATATCACCCAAGAATCAATGTTTATAACTTTATTTCTTTTAATTTTAGTCATACCTACGCTTCAAAATAAATTTAATATTGTCGATGACCTTCAAAATATGGAGAAAAGGGAGTTGACTAAAAAGCCCAGTTTCAACTTTTCAACTGAGTTTTTTAGGAATTACGAGGCCTACTTCAATGATAATTTTGGACTCAGAAATTATCTAATAAACTGGGGAGGCAATTATAGAACCAAACTCTTTAGATCGTCCATGCACCCCGAACTAGTAATGCTTGGAAAAAACAAATGGTTATTTTACAATAGAATGGATGGTAGGATATTCAGAAGCTATAGCAGAACAAATATCCTTTCTTCTGAAAGGATTAAGCAAGTAGTTGATAAATGGGAAGATAATTTAGGAAGATATGAAACGGATGGGCGTAAATATTTCTTGGCGTTTTGGCCCAATAAACATTCTATATACCCAGAGCAGTTGCCCTACGTTATGAATCTTCAAATAAAAGACACAATTTCTAGAATTGACCAGATACTCCAATATCTTGAAAAAAACAATTCTTCTGTAAAATTATTGGATGTAAGACCAACATTACTTGAAGAAAAGAAAAATAATCTTGTTTACCATAAGTTTGACTCCCATTGGAATGATTATGGTGCCTTTTTAGGGTACCGGAATTTTTTTAAGGAAACCAAAGATATTCTTGGTATCGAACCAAAATCCAAAGAAGATTTTGAAATACGATGGGACAATTACAACCAAGGGGAATTAATCCAAATGTTAGGTGTTCATAACCAAGGATTTTTCATAGAAAAAAACCCCACTTTTACTTTAAAAGACAATATAGATCAAATAGAATACTTGCCAATAGATGGATATCCAAAATTAACAGTAATAACTAGAAATCAATACTGTGGAAATAAAAAAAGAGCATTGATTTTTAGAGACTCATTTACAAATAATTTGATTCAGTTTTTTTCTCTACATTTTTATGAAGTATATTATATCTGGGGCCATCATGAAGAATATGTGGATAAATTACAGCCTGATATCATAATTGATGGCTTTGTAGAAAGGGAAATAGGGGAAAAAATTCAATAATTAATCCGAAAATGAATTCGTTGTACGAAAAAAGAATACTATTCATCTCCCCGAAATTTTTCGGATATGAATTAGAAATTAAAAATAAATTGGAAAGCCTGGGTGCTAAGGTAGATTTCTATGATGAGAGACCTACAAACTCTTTTATGGTAAAAGCACTTGTAAGAATAAACAAAAAGCTACTATCAAGAAAAATAAATAAGTATTATACCGAAATATTACATAAAACAAAGTGTATTAATTACGATTTTGTTTTTTTCAATAGTCCTGAATCCATTTCTAAGCAGCTTTTTCTAAAACTCAAAAAAGAACATGAATCTTCCCAGTTTATATTATATATGTGGGATTCTTTGAAGAATAAAAATGCCAATGAACTCCTAGAATATTTTGATGTCAGATTTTCTTTCGATCAACAAGATTGTATAAATCGTAAAATAGAAATTAAGTATCGCCCCTTATTTTATGTAGATGAGTATGCAAATTTAAAAAGTAAAAACTTACAAAATGACTATGACCTATTATTTATAGGCACCCTTCACAGCGATAGAAATAAAATTCTTAATCAGATAAGGACTGAATGTCAAAAACAAGGGTTGAACTATTTTTTTTATTTGTATTTTCCTAGTAGAATATTATATCTTATTAAGCGCGTATATGATAAATCCTTATGGGGCACCAATTTAAGTGATTTTAAATTTGTCCCGCTAAGCAAAAATGAACTAATACATTACGTAGGTAGAAGTAATGCCATACTCGATATCCAGCATCCTAAACAAAATGGTTTAACTATGAGAACAATCGAAATGCTAGGAGCGAGTAAAAAATTAATTACAACTAATCAGGATATAGTCAATTATGATTTTTACAATCCAACAAACATTAAAGTAATAGATAGGAATCAAATTCAACTTGAAAAACATTTTTTTGAACAAGTATTTAAAAAAGTCAACATGGATATTTACTATAAGTATTCCTTGACTGGATGGATTTCTGAAATATTTAAACCCGTAAATATGTAATTGCCTAAATAAACTTCCTAGAAACTTGAACCACTATATATATTATCTGTTAACTCAAAATGGCCAATCCCTCAATACTAAATTCCTTAGAAAGAAAATTTATTCTCCTTGTGGGGGATACCCTAATAATTTTGGCTTCCCTTAATCTATTGGTGAATCACGCCATAGATGAAAAGTATATTTCCTTAAAACTTAAATTCAGTGTCTTTGCTATTGGTATAACAGCTTATTTGGTTTTAGCATATATCCTAGACTTTTACAATCTGGAAAAAGTATCAAAGCGACGATACTTTCTTCCACAATCCGTTTACATATCATCCTTGTACGTTTTTTTTGTATTCCTGTCCTGTGTTATTTTTTATGACATCAGCTTTTGGAGAGGTCCTTTGCTAATTTTTCTTTTGTTAACTCCTGTAGAAATTGGACTTTGGCGTTTATTTTTTAGTAATGTTTTTAAAATTATTCCTGTAACCAAAAACGTTATTTATATTTATGAAGACGCTACCTATGATAGTTTGCGCCAAGACATGGCAGCTATCAACGGAAATGACATGGAAACCTTTTACAAAGTGAAACTTACATTTTCCATAGATCAAAATACATTGATCAATAAAAAATACTTTTTAACGGCAGCTGAAAAAATAGACACTTGGATCATCAACACCAAGAGTTATAATAATTTACCTAAGGAACTAGAAAAAATAATTCTTAGATCCATGCTAAGGGGTAAGGAAGTTATTTCCTTTACCTCCTTTTACGAAAATACTTATGAGGCATTACCCATAAAATCCCATAATGATAGCTTTTATGAAATACTTCAATTCAAGAATAAAAAAATAAGGTATTTAATTAAGATATTTAATTTCTTGATTAATTTTTCCCTTGCCCTCTTCGTTGGTATTATATTCGCTCTGGTTACCCCATTCGTCTTTTTATTAAATCTGTTGTTTAATAGAGGGCCACTTTTTTACACTCAAAAAAGAGTTGGACAGCATGGCAAGGAATTTAGTATTTATAAATTTCGTTCAATGGTGGTCGATGCTGAAAAAACAGGTGCAAAAATGGCTACAAAAAACGATGCTAGAATTACACCTTTTGGAAGAATATTGCGATTGTTCAGAATTGATGAACTTCCACAAATAATTTCCGTTATAACTGGAGATATGCAATTTATTGGGCCAAGACCAGAAAGAAAGATATTTGTGAAACAGCTTAATGAAATTACGCCCTTTTATAACATTAGACACCTTATAAAACCAGGTATTACTGGATGGGCCCAAGTGAAATACAAGTATGGCGAAAATTTGGACGATTCCATTAAAAAACTGGAATATGATCTCTATTACATCAAAAATAAATCCGTTACCTTGGACCTAAGAATTATTTTTAAAACGGTTACCACGGTCTTGTTTTCGAGAGGCGTATAAAATAAAATTAATGAAAAAAGTACTTATCACCGGGGCAGCCGGATTTTTGGGATC
>CAXBHA010000347.1:0-3907 GCA_963974955.1 uncultured Yeosuana sp.
GATGAAACTGGCGTAATACCCCTATGGCTTGCGGGGATAGTCAGTTCCAAGAAATCTTTTATTTAAATTTGTCATTATAATTTAAACCAATAAATCTAAGCCTCCATTTCACTTGGTCTCAAATTTAGTTGAAACTATGTACTTTAGTGCATTTCGCTTTAGCTTCTAAAAATTTTCAGCCACGAATTGCACAAATTGGCACAAATTTGTGTTGTTATATTTTTGGTTTTACTTGAAAGAATTGAAAATTCAAAATAGTTATCAGTTACTTTTTCCTAATTTTGCCGGCTTAAAATAATCCGATGATTTCAGTTGATAATTTAGCAGTAGAGTTTGGTGGACAATCTTTATTTAGTGACGTGTCTTTTACGATCAATGAAAACGACAAAATTGCCTTAATGGGTAAAAATGGTGCAGGAAAATCAACCATGATGAAAATTATTGCAGGTGAACAAAAAGCAACACGGGGGAATGTTCGTTTTCCAAAAGATGCCGTAATCGCTTATCTGCCTCAACATTTATTAACAGAGGATAACTGCACGGTATTTGAGGAAGCTTCAAAAGCCTTCAAACATATTTTTGAGATGCGTGATGAAATGGATCATCTCAATAAGGAGTTGGAGATCAGAACCGATTACGAATCTGATGCTTACATGGCAATCATTTCCAAAGTTTCAGATTTAGGTGAAAAATATTATGCCCTTGAAGACATTAATTATGATGCCGAAGTAGAAAAGGCATTACGGGGGTTAGGCTTTAAACGTGAAGATTTTGACAGACAAACGAGTGAGTTTAGTGGTGGTTACCGTATGCGTATCGAGTTGGTGAAAATTTTATTGCAAAAACCCGATTTAATTTTATTGGATGAGCCCACAAACCATATTGACATCGAATCGGTTATTTGGCTCGAAGATTTTTTAATTAATAAGGCAAAAGCAGTAATGGTAATTTCTCACGATAAAGCCTTTATTGATAATATTACCAATAGAACCATAGAAGTTACAATGGGTCGTATTTACGATTATAAGGCCAATTATTCACATTACTTACAACTTAGAGAAGAAAGAAGAACGCACCAAATTAAAGCCTTTAACGAGCAGCAAAAATTTATTGCCGATACGATGGCGTTTATAGAACGGTTTAAAGGGACTTACTCCAAAACCAATCAAGTGAATTCACGAGAGCGCATGTTGGAAAAATTAGAAATTATTGAGATTGATGAGGTGGATTCTTCAGCTTTAAAGTTGCGTTTTCCTCCGGCACAACGCTCTGGCGATTACCCAGTAACCGTTAAAGACTTGTCAAAATCGTATGGTGGCCATGACGTATTTAAACATGCGAGTATGTCAATTTCTAGAGGCGAAAAAGTATCGTTTGTTGGCAGAAATGGCGAAGGGAAATCAACGATGATTAAAGCGATTATGGGTGAAATTGAAGTTGAAGGAACCTGTCACTTGGGGCATAACGTAAAAGTGGGTTATTTTGCGCAAAACCAGGCATCTTTATTGGATGAAAACCTGACTATATTTCAAACAGTTGATGAAGTGGCCGATGGCGATATACGTACCCAAATCAAGAATATACTTGGGCGTTTTATGTTTAAAGGTGATGATATCGATAAAAAGGTGAGTGTTTTGTCTGGTGGAGAAAAAACACGCTTAGCCATGGTTAAGTTACTTTTGGAGCCAGTAAATTTGTTGATTCTTGATGAGCCAACAAACCATTTAGACTTAAAATCAAAAGATGTTTTAAAAGAAGCCTTATTGTCTTTTGATGGTACGTTGATATTGGTGTCTCACGATCGGGACTTCTTACAGGGCCTCGCTCAAAAAGTGTTTGAGTTTAAAGACCAACGCGTCGTTGAACATTTTGAGACTATAGACGACTTTTTAATTAGAAACCGAATTGAAAATTTAAAACAGATAGATTTAAAGAAGTAGGTTTTTACTGTGTTAATTAGAAAGCTTCACTCTAATAATTAAGAAATTGTAATATAATTACTTAAATACACTAAGTTTGCATAAATATTTTGCCATATGAACACCTCTTTTTTACTTTGGATTATTAAGCATTAATGTCCATAAAAATTAAAGTGAGACAGATTGAACAGTTGTATAATCGTCTCGATAGTGAAATTTCAAGATTTCAATCTCAAACAAATTTACATTGTGTTGCTGGTTGTGGAAAGTGTTGTACTAAACAAGACCTTGAAGCATCACCATTAGAATTTTTACCTTGGGCATTTCATCTTTTTTTAAATGGGCAAGCAGAACACATGCTTACAGAATTAAAGAAGTCGTCTAGCTTAATTTGTAATATATATCAACCACTTTCATTAGTAGATAATAATAATGGCAGTTGTGGGAATTATAAATATCGCGGACTCATTTGTCGTCTTTTTGGGTATGGTGCCACAAAGGATAAATATGGTAAACTTAGATTAGCAACCTGTAAAATTATAAAAGAAGGCCAGTATTTAAATTTAAAAACTGCTGAAGAAGCTATTGTGAATGGACTTCATATACCCATTTTCACAGACTATTATATGACCCTAATTCAAATTGACTTTCGACTTGGGAATGTCATTCTGCCTATCAATCAAGCATTAAAAACAGCAATTGAAGAAGTGTTAACTTATTATTCTTATAGACCACTTCCTGGAGGATTTAAAAACGCATCATAATTGAATTTTAAATTTAGTTGAAAAAATATTTGTTTTTTTAATAAATGTAAAATATATTTGTCATAAAGGAAAAATATTTTTCCTAAATAGAAAATAATTTTGTCAATTTAATTTTATAATTATGAAATGCCCATTAACAATTTGCAAACCAACCGATATGACTAACAGGGCATTCCATCTGACAAATAAAAAACAAATAAATATAAACAGATGAAAAAAGAAAGCTTTTTAGATTGTGAGCGTAAACGGTTCGGTAAACTATTGAATTTTAGGTTGCCAAATAGTTTCTTAAAAATTGGTCTTGCTATTACAGCTTTAAGCATTATTGCTATGTTTATAAGAGGATTTCTATTTGGAGAAGACACCGAATGGCTAAAGTTACTATTGCAGAAAACACTTTTAATCGGAATGCTCATCATGTCTGTTTCCAAAGATAAAATAGAGGATGAAATGACCGTTCAATTGAGAGCCCAATCTTATATGATTGCTTTTATTGTTGGTGTTTTTTATGCTTTAATTATGCCTTATGTTGAATTTGGTGTTTCAAATGTTGTCAATAATGGAGGAGAGGCTTATAAAGACCTAGGTGATTTTCAAGTATTACTGTTTATGCTTTTAATTCAACTCATGTTTTATCATAACTTAAAGCGGTATCGATAATGCAAAATAAAATAAAAATAGAACGGGCTATTTTAAGTATCACGCAAGATGAATTAGCTCATAAAATAGGCGTTTCACGACAAACCATTAATTCCATCGAAGCTAAC
Source organism: uncultured Yeosuana sp. (assembly GCA_963974955.1). Classification (GTDB taxonomy): domain Bacteria; phylum Bacteroidota; class Bacteroidia; order Flavobacteriales; family Flavobacteriaceae; genus Yeosuana. The sequence continues at coordinate 3,451 of CAXBHA010000347.1, forward strand.
AGATATGTTCCTTCTACGGTATTGGCATTGAAATTATCTAAACTATTCGGAAAACCAGTTAATGATTTCTTTATTCTAAGTGAAGATGATTAGGATTATACTGTATCTCGTAATTAATATTACAGACAATCATTTGGATATAAATTCAATAAACTGTTTAATTCCCAACGTAGCGGTTTCTGCAATAACAGTTAAATTAGGTTTGCTATTTATGGTTGGTTTTGGGTCTATAAGATATATTGGGATTCCTTCTGGTGAATAGTGCATTAAACTCGCCGCAGGATAGACCTGCATGGACGTTCCAATGATTGCTAATATATCGGCAGTCATGCATATATTAATCGCTGATTCTATCATAGGAACAGCTTCTCCAAACCAAACAATATGTGGTCGCAACTGATAACCGTTTGGGCATGTATCACCTAATTTTATATCGGTTTTCCAATCAATTATGGAA
>CAXBHA010000348.1:0-3897 GCA_963974955.1 uncultured Yeosuana sp.
TTAGCACCTCTTGAACCATATATTGCTGTGGCATCGGCATCCTTTAAGATTTCTATACGCTCAATATCCATTGGGTTTATGGTATTCAATGGACTAAACCCGAGCCCGGGCAGGATTCCGGATGCAGCTTCTTCTCCCAAACTGGAAGAGGCATAGGGAACTCCATCTATCACATAAAGAGGATCGTTTCCCTGTGTCCGTATACTGTTCCTGCCCCTGATCTTGATATCGAAGCCTGCTCCCGAGATTCCAGAGGTCTGTGTAATTTCTACACCCGACAAACGCCCTTGCAATGCTGCCAATGGGTTTGAAACCGGCTGCTTTTCCAGTGCCTCGGCACCTACTTTGCCAATACTCCCCGTACGTTCTTTCTCGGTGACGGTATAATACCCTGCATTGAGCACCACTTCATCCAATTGGGTAACGTTCTCCTCCATGGTAACATTGATTTCCTGTCTGCCACTAATGGGAACGGACTCGGTCTTAAAACCGATGGCCGAGAAGTTTAGAAGGCCATCAAGGTTTACTAGGATACTGTAGGAGCCATCAAATTCAGATATTGTTCCAGCATTCGTTCCTCCAATTTGGATGGTTACTCCTGCGATGGGCAGTCCGCTGGTATCGGTAACGGTTCCTGAAATGGTGGACTGCAAGTAGTAGGCTTCCTTTTCGGTAGGGGTTGCCGCCTTCACTTTTAAGCTAAGAAAAAGGCATAGGAGCAAGTATGCGGTAAGTAAGGGTAAGAAGCTACTCTTTATAATTAGTATTTTTTTCATAATTTAGATAGTTGAGTTATATAATCTATTTCAGTTCCTTCAACAGCCTTTAATAGGATATTGAAGGGTTAATTTTTCCATGGAAACCTACCGTTGAATTACGTCTAAGCGTTATGCGTTAATATAAAGCAAGGGTTGTCCTGTCCAAGACCTATGCAGACTTGGATACTGGAAATTTTTTAAGTGGGTGGCTGGGATTGCGTTGTATGGCCGGACACCATAAAAAGTGAGTTGATCAGTTTTGGGTAAAGGGGGTTTCGTTAACCGGTTAAAATGAATCGAAAGCCCAAAACTACAGCCAAGTAAAAAATTAGACCGGGTTTTTTGGCTTTTTCTGGAACAAGCGATCAAACGAGCTATACTTCACTCCATAAGTAGAAATGCGTAGTAGCTTGTTTGCTTCTTTTATGTTTCTAAATAATTGGTTTGCCATTATTACCCAGATGGTTTGGCGACACATTCATGAAAAACTAAAGAAGAAAAGCTAAGAAAAAGTTGGGCGTGAAACTCAACTTATAGTATAGGAGGTACTGGTATACCTGTACACGAATATAAGAGAGCTCACGCCCGGGTCGTGAGCAAACTTACTTATCATCCTGTGTACTTAAAAATTACCAGTTTTCCTATACAAGATTCAAAGCAATTGCTTCAAAATTTTATTTAATAATGTATCACATATTTATATCAAAGTTTAAATATAATAAACAAAAATTAAACGACAAAATTTCATTTCAAACTATTTTATATCGTCTCATCCATTTGTCAATTTGATCATGGCTAGATACAAAAATGACAAAGTTCTAAAAATTATAGGCAAAAGAATCTTTAATCATAGAATTAAGGAAGAAATGGAGATTGAAGATGTCGCGGAAATGACTGGCTTTTCATATAATACAATATCAAATATTGAAAATGGTTCAGAAACATATTTATCCTACTTTATTGAGGTTTGTTTTGCGATAGGAATTCATCCGAAAGATATATTAGATATAAAGCTTACTATGAAACCTAGATATGAACTCTCGCCCAGCCGAAAAGAAAAGTCCCGATTGACTTCTAGGATTAAGATACTTATTAATGTTGGATATTTTAGAAAACCAAAATTAACGAGTGAAGTTGTTAAAAAACTTAAGGATGACTATAACCTTGAAGCTATTTCTAAGGATGTATCTTCAATTCTTGGAAGGCACTTAAAATCAATAAAAGAGGGAAATCGTAATCTTTATAGCGAGTAATTCTCTTTAAAAAAATAAAATTATTATTAGTGTATCTGGAACGAATTTAATTATCAATGCTTAGAAAAGCTTTATAATTTCGGCATAGCACCGCTTATTCGCCAGCTTTAGTTTCTCATCGGTATATACATTTGGCACAGACTGATCCATCTTTTGCAATGTAAGCCGCAATTTTCGGTCTTTTCCATCGGCGAAGGTAAAGAATTCACCCGGCTTCAAACGAAAAAAAATATCCGCCCTCTGTTTATAAACTTCTTTTTCCCCTTTGATGATTTTGACTTACATAATATAAAGGGCAACACTTTTCATCGCTTTTAATGCTATATTTTAATCACATAATCGGATTTAATCCGATTATGTACCTGCTTTATTACATAGGTGCAAAAGAAATTGTACTCGTCGACATCATCAAAGAAACAGGTGTGCGTTCTAACAAGACGCTGAAAATAAAAATAGAAGTTGATCGACAGCCTCCTTTGAATTTCAGCACTGAAGAAAAGTTATTGCTCCGTCCATTTTCATTTTACGTGAAATGTTTTACCAGATCAAGTTTATTTGCAGGTAAAATGCATGCGCTGCTTTTTAGAAAGTGGTTAAATAGAGTGAAAGGTAGAGATTGGTATGACTTAGAATGGTATATCAAAAAAGGAATCCCATTGGATGTACATCATTTTCTAACTAGGGCAATAGATACAAACGATTGGCAAGATACTAATATTACCAATGAACAGATTATCGAGTTATTGGAAACCAAGATTAAATCCGTTTCCTTTAGCAGTATTAAAGCGGATGTAGTTCGGTTTATTCCAAATGATGATGTTTTAAATATTTGTAGCCCAACATATTTTAAGGATTTAATAGCGGAAATTAAATTTGAGCATACTAGATCTTAGGAGAAGGTTACTATTTGGGAATTGCTCAATAAAAAAATAAAAATGATCGCCTACTATTTAAGCATATGGAGCGCCTATAGGCCAGTGCTATATAACTTGTTGACTAATCTGGGATTGAGATAACGGGAAATGAAGAGTTTATAAAGACCTTGCGAAGAAAGAAGGTCGGTGTTATACCCTTCACAACAGCTTCATAATTTCAGCATAGCACCTCATGCACCAGCTTTAGTTCTTCATCGGAATAGACAACCCTTCCTTTAGGCATAGACCGTTCTATCTTTTGCAATGTAAACCGCAATTTTCGGTCCTTTCCATTGGCGAAGGCCACGAATTCGCCCGGTCTTAATCGAAAAAAAATATCCGCCCTCCGTTTGGAAACCTCTTTTTCCCCTTTGGGGATCCGGCTTTCAAAGCTCAATCCATTGCGATTATAGACACTGTGGGTCGGTTTTTTAATGATCTCAAAAAAGCGTTCGTAGTATTTGGTGGTGTTCGGGTAGTTGACCCAACAGTCCTTCCATATATCGGTTTTGCACCATTTCCTATAGTGGTAATAACCGATTACCAGGTCAGGTATACCTCGGAAAAAAATGCCTTTACCAGCAACTGGTGCCATTGAACCTCGTTTTGAGATTATAGAGAATTGCATTGACGATCTCGCACAACTGAATCGTGGGCGCAAAACCCCTTTTTGTTTTCGGAATTAATGGCACAATTTCCATGTCTTCACTTATCTTTTTTCAATTACCCTAGTATTAATTTGAGTTATAGTCATTTTGGTATGACTATTGGAATTTTAAAATATCACATGCCTTTATTTTAAAGCTGAAAATGGACAGTTTTGATTAAATAGTACAGATAATTAAAATATCCATTTCTATTTCTCTACGAGGAGATTTATGGTTTATAAATAAATTCTTTGTCCTATAAATTAAGTTTAATTCACTTTTATAATATGCAAGACCAATAAACTGAATCTTATCGGTTGAGGAA
>CAXBHA010000349.1:0-3889 GCA_963974955.1 uncultured Yeosuana sp.
GTAATTGGTGTTTTGTGCGTTGAGCAATTTCGTGTTTAATTAATGGCGCGTTTGATTTTATGCCTTTCAGAATTTCTGTACCCTTATTATTAGGAAAAATACTTAAATATACTTTTGCTACAGATAAATCAATCGTTACTTTTACTTTTGATACGGATATAAGAATTCCTTTCAAGCCACCTTGTGTGGCAGCACTTTGTAAAACGTCAACCAAATCACGCTGCAAAACCGACCCTGTTTTTTTTTGTCTTTGACTTTCCTCTAAGTTACTCATTTTACCACCATTGGTTTATGGAGCAAAAATACAGGATATTTAAAGATTATCTTACTTTTGATTTACAAAATTTGTATCTTCATTAAAACGAGATAAAATGAATAAAATTGAACACATAGGTATAGCTGTTAAAAGTTTAGAGTCCTCAAACCAGTTGTTTGCTAAACTTTTTGGAGAATCACACTATAAAATAGAATCTGTTGAAAGCGAGGGCGTGAACACTTCATTTTTTAAAATAGGAAACAACAAAATCGAATTGTTAGAGGCCACTAAACAAGATAGTCCTATAGCTAAGTTTATTGAAAGAAAGGGAGAAGGCATTCACCATATTGCTTTTGATGTTGATGATATTGAGGAAGAAGTAGAAAGATTATGTAATGAAGGGTTTGTGGTATTAAATAAAATACCAAAGAAAGGAGCCGACAATAAGTTGGTTGTTTTTTTACACCCAAAAACCACAAATGGTGTGTTGATAGAGCTTTGTCAAGAAAACATTTAAACGAATAAATTTCTTGTAGAGTTATAAAAATAGTATTAAATTCGCAGCCAATTTCGGTCCTATAGCTCAGTTGGTTAGAGCACCTGACTCATAATCAGGTGGTCCCTGGTTCGAGCCCAGGTGGGACCACTGGTAAAATCAAGGCTTCACAGAGTTTTTTCTCTTTGAGGCTTTTTTATTTGCAAACAATTTGCAAACATTTATATCCAAAATTGAAATAAAAACCTATTTATAGTATTGCTTATGATGAAGGATTTTAAAAACTCTAATTGTTGTTCCATCAATTAAAAAGTGAATGCCAAAGGGAAAAAATTTTACATGAGCAATCCTTATTTCTCTATATCTAATTTGATGGCGTAACGGGTTTTCTTTAATGTAGTCCATTTTGCGCCAAAACTCCTTATGGAACCTATTTGCGAGATTATCAGACACCATTTCGTAACGCTCAATAGTTTTTTGGAAGTCTGCTAAAGTGCCTTCTTCAAACTTGATAGTGTATTTCATTTACGAGCAGTACGGTTGCGAAAATCACTTTCACTAATATAGGTTAATTCGTCTTTTTGGTGTTTGTCTAGCATGTCATCCATCATCGCTTTATATTCATCAGTCAGTTCAAAACTATTTGCCTTTTCTTTTAAAATATGCTCCATATAGTTTTTTAGTTTTCGCCCCTCTTTTTCTGCTTGAATTTCTAATAAAGCTAATGTATCGTTATCTAAAGAAACTTCTTTACGTTTTCTATCCTGTATCATAATTGTACGTTTTACGATAAAGATACGTATAATTTACAATAAACAAAAAGTTTTGATTAAGTTTGGACATTGCTTCAGCTAATATGGGGCTTCCAAAGTCCTCTAAATAAGCTTTGGTTACGGATATATGAACTAAAGAGAAAAGGAAAATGCTCAAGATATAATAAGTAAATGATTTAAAGCCTTTGAATTGTTGGAACCTTTTTCTATTTGACACCAAGGGTAACACGCTGCGCGATGTTACATAATTTACTTTTCTAGTTATGTTGTTTTATTTGATTTATAGACAGGTATTGCAATTCCCCCGTGTCATAAAGTTGTTGAGAATTTCATTTATTCTGGCGTTTTCCTTTAGAAGAATAGGGTTTAAAAAACGAACGGATTCGACTTTTTTATGCGATAAGGTTATTTAGCGTGTTTTTTACATAAAAAAAAGAATCTAATAGTAATTAACTTGTTTTTATTTGCCCTCATATAAAATAAAACTTATATTTAAAAAATTAAATTTAACTAAACCAAAAAATATAATATTATGGAAGGATATTGTGTAAAATGTAAAGAGAAAAAAGAAATCAAAGACGCTGCTGAAGTAACCATGAAAAATGGCCGAAAAGCCATGAAAGGCAAATGCCCCACTTGTGGAACTGGCATGTTCAGAATTCTTGGAAAATCTTAGTTGTCCAGCCCAACTTGTTGGGACAACATTTTAAAAAACAAAAAGCTTTGTAAATAAAAATTTACAAAGCTTTTTTGATAAAATGAATTTCTTAGAACATAAAACAGGGCAAATATTTAGGATTTGATTGACGTATAACTTTCTCTAATAATGTCATCTCCTAATTGATTATCATAATTTTGTCCCTTAACCAAACAGTTGCATCATTATTTAAAGCAAGAAAAAATTCCCGTTTGCTTCAAGAGTCTTTATTGGGTAAGACCATGTAAATTTCAATTTAATTTAAGAATTTACATTTTGACAATAAACTCAAAATGTATAATGGAGGAACAAAAGTAGAATAAGAAAAACAGGCGTTTTTTATTAAAACCATCTTAAAAACAGGTGTAATAACTTGTTAAAGTCTTATTTTTGCCACAAGTGATATCAAACAATTTAAATTCATGAAATGCCATTAACAATTTGCAAACCTCCCGATAGCTATCGGGACGATATGATTAACAGGGCATTCCATCCCTGTGCTTAGCGCAGTCGAAGTATGACAAATAAAAAACAAATAAATATAAACATATGAAACGCATTTTATTATTTGTATTTCCTTTTTGCATCCTATTTTCTTTCAAAGGAATGGCACAATCCGTTAATCTTAATGATCCAATTCCTGTTGATCAGACTATTAAAAAAGGGGTATTGCCTAATGGAATGGCTTATTATATAAAAAGTACCGATGTGGTAAAAGATGCTGCAAGTTACTATATCATTCAAAATGTGGGATCTATTTTAGAGAATGACGACCAACAAGGTTTGGCCCACTTTTTAGAGCATATGGCATTTAATGGCACAGAGAGTTTTCCTGGAAAAGGAATTTTAAACACGCTTCAAAAATATGGTGCTGTTTTTGGTAAGGATATCAACGCCTATACGGGTTTTGATGAAACAGTTTATAATTTAAATAATATCCCAACAAAAGAGGGTTTAATTGACACCTGTTTAACGGTTTTAAATGATTGGTCAAATTACTTATTATTAACCAATGAAGAAATTGATGCCGAACGTGGTGTTATAAAAGAAGAATGGCGAACTCGCCAAAACGGACGCATGCGTTTGTTCCAAACCTCACTGCCCATTACGTTTAACCACTCAAAATATGCCAACCGTTTACCCATTGGATTAATGTCGGTAGTTGAAGGGTTTGATTATAAGGCTTTACGTGACTTTTATCACGATTGGTACAGAACAGATTTGCAAGCGATAGCTGTTATAGGTGATATTAATGTTGATGATGTAGAACAAAAAATTATTGAAAAATTTTCAAAAATTCCTGCGATAGAAAAACCGAAGGAACGATTTGTTATTAATATCCCTGAAAGTGACGAGATGCAATATAGTCTAGGCATGGATCCAGAGGTTTCTACAGCTAATATTGGTTTTGGTATCCGACATAAAAAATCCTTGGCCACGGAGACTGTAGCCGATTTAAAACGTTCGGGTTTAGAATTAATGGTTACAAGCATGTTAAATGCTAGAATTTCAGAACAAGAACAAAAACCAGAAGCCACCTTTTTAGGCGCAGGAGTAGGTTATAGGGACTTGTCGAGAACCTCTAACTCATTTAGCGTTGGAATTGCGCCTAAACCAAACCAACAAAAAGAGGCTTTTGCACAGGTGCTGACCGAAGTGGTGAGAGC
>CAXBHA010000350.1:0-3886 GCA_963974955.1 uncultured Yeosuana sp.
CAGGAGTTGATGAATTTTCAATATAATCAAACAGTATTTTTTGACCTTTTGCTGCTAATTTTTTCCCTTCTTTAACTTCAAAATTGGCGAATTCACTAATATCTGCTCCGGCAACAAAAGCTTTCTCCCCGCTACCTGTAACAATAATAACTTTGGTCGAATCATCTTTCTTGGCTTTTTTAAATGCGTCATGCAACTCTTCAATTGTTGCTTTATTTAAAGAATTTAACTTGTTAGGACGATTAATGGTTATAATGGTTATACCATTGTTTTCATCGAATAGAATATTGTTGTAGCTCATGATTTATATATTTTCTTAATTTTACTTTTAAATAATTATGCCTGGATTAAAATAAATAATATTCTTAAAGGCAGTTGCTTTATTGATTTTTGTTTTATAATTCTTTGGGGATAGAAACTTTAAACGTTGTTCCTTTATGAGTCTCAGACTCAAATGAAATAGTTCCTTTATGCATTTCTACAATATTTTTCACCATGGCAAGCCCTAGACCCATTCCACTTGATTTTGTGGTAAATTTAGGTTCGAATACTTTGGTTTTATTTTCTTCTGAAACACCCGAACCATTATCAGATATCGTAATGAGAACATTGTTCCCTTCTGATTTTACATTGACCAATATTTTAGGTTCTATATTAATTGGAATGGCCTGAATTCCGTTTTTTACTAAATTGGTTACAACTCTTATAAGCTGAGTCCTGTCAAATTTTGCTATAATTTCATCAGTATCGGAACTAAACACAATATAATCTTCATTAAAAATATCGAGAGCCAGTTTTACTATTTTAACCACATTTAATGTTTCACTTTGCTGCGCAGGCATTTTTGCAAAACTTGAAAATGCAGACGCAATGGAACTCATGGTATCAATTTGCTGGATTAATGTTTTACTGTATTCGTCCACTTTTTGAAATATATTAGGGTCCTTAGGATCAAATTTTCGTTGAAAATTTTGTACCGTTAACCGCATGGGTGTTAACGGGTTTTTAATTTCGTGGGCTACTTGTTTTGCCATTTCCCGCCATGCCTGCTCACGCTCTCCTCTTGCCAGTTTAACTGCACTTTCTTCCAGTTCATCAATCATACTATTATACGAATTTACCAAAGTTGAAATTTCATCACTGGCATCATCAATTTCAATTTTTTGATTGCGTTTCTCTAAACGCGTGGTATTTATTTTATCACTTATTGTTTTTATAGATTTGGTGATATATTTCGATAAAATAAATGCAATCGCAACTGCCATAAGTAAAACAAAGGAATAGGCATATATTAAGCGTATTAAAAATTCATTTAGTTCATTTGCCAAAAAATCATTATTCTCTAAATAAGGCAGGTTTAATATGGCAATAGGCTTAAACTTTTTATCCGTTATATACGAATAAGATGATTGAAAGGTTTCTCCATTTACTCTGCTTTTTTCAATATATTGATGTTCGGCTTTATTAGAAAGGTCATTTAAAACTTCAGTGCGCATACATATTTGTAGCGTATCTAACGTTAAAGAGGCGCGTGATGTTTTTAAAAGGGACCCATCTAAATCATATATATTTAATTGCAATGAATGCACATCGGCAATTTTATAAATCTCATCTTTAAATATTAACGGGATTTTCTCGGTAGTTACCGGATATGATGTTTCTTTTAAAACAAAGTTAATATGTCTTTGTATCGCAACTTCCTTGCGCTCTAATCGCTGTCTATGATAATCTTCTGTTTCTCCTTTATATTGATATATGGCAACAGCGGCAATGAGGATAGATGCTAAAAGCACTAATATTATCATCCCTAAAAAAATACGTGTCCGTAGCGATAACTTTTTTAATTTCATGCGTTTTTATGCCTTTTTATTTTCTTCGAGACATGTTTAAACGATCAAGAAGATTTCCATTGAAACCATCAAATTTAACTCAAACTTCAAGGGTATTAAATATAACAATAATTGAGCCAATACGACTACGCATCGGGATTTTTAGTCCGTATCCGTTTATATAATTTAAACCCTAACATAATTAAACCACCCAATAAAATGAGCCCCATAATTCCATAAACCCAATTGATGGCGTTCTTTAAAATCACTAAAAAAACCACAGCAAACAAAATAAAGGTGGCGCCTTCGTTCCAAACCCGCATAAAACTCGATGTTATTTTAACCTCGTCTTTTTGCAGCTGTTTGTAATATTGATGTGTTTTAAGATGGTATATTATTAGTAAAATCACAAAGCCCAATTTAACACGCATCCAAGGTTGTTCCAACCAAAAAGGCTGTAAGATAAGTAACCATATAGCAAAAATTGTAGCAAGTATTGCAGACGGCCAGGTAATAATAAACCACAAGCGCTTGCTCATTAATTTAAGTTGTTTCCCTAAAATTTCTTTTTCGGGAGACGCTTTGTGAAACGATTCTATTTGATATACAAATAATCGTGGAACATAAAATAACCCAGCAAACCACGTGATTACAAAAATGAGGTGAAATGATTTTATATAATTGTAAAATTCCATGTTGAACGAGTCTTTAGTTTAAATCTCTTTTTTAATTAAATCCTTTCGCACCTCTTTGTTTAAAAAATAAGCAGTAACAATAGTAGATAGAACATCAGAAATTGGAAACGACATCCATACTCCTAATTCTCCATAAAACTTTGGTAAAATTAATATTAATGGAATAAAAAAGAGTCCTTGTCGCAAAAGCGTTAATAAAAGTGCGGGTATAGCTTTGCCAATCGCTTGAAAATAGGCGGCTCCAATAAGTTGAATGGCAATGATTGGTGTTGCAGCAAAAACCCAACGCATGTCATTTGGAGTTTGCTTTATAACCGCCAAATCACTTGTAAACATCTTGGTTATGGCTTCTGGAAAAACCATTAAAAGAATAAAAACCAAAGTCGCCAATCCCATAGCATATTTAATAGAGGTATTTATGGTTTCCCTAACTCTAGCATAATTATGTGCACCATAATTAAACCCGGCAATTGGTAAAAACCCTTGTGTTAAGCCTAATACCGGAAACATGGCAAACATGAGCATTCTCCCCACAATGGCGTACGATGTGACCGATGTTTCTCCTCCTAAATCAAATAGAATATTGTTCATAAACAGATAGGTAATGCTCACTACCGCCTGTCTTGCCAAGGTTACAAACCCTAGCGAAGATATTTCGGATACAATAGGGCGGTTTAGTCCAAAATGTGACAGATTAATTTTTAATTCTGAATTCTTTGAGATAAAAAACCACACTATAAATGCAAAACAAAGAATGTATGAAATTGTTGTTGCCCAAGCAGCACCTTCCATTCCATAATCTAAAAGGTTTATAAATATATAATCCAAAAGTAAATTACCAACCGATGGAATCATCATGGCATACATGGCAAATTTTGGTTTTCCTTCAGCCCTTATAACCGTATTTCCCATCATGCATAGTGCTAGAAACGGCACGCCATAGAGTACAATAGTATAATAAATTTTTGCAGGCTCAAAAATATTTCCTTTACCTCCAAATGAAAAAATAATATCATCTGTAAAAGACAAACCTAGAATAACTAAAGATATTGTGAGCAATAAGGTGAGCGTAATTTGGTTTCCAAACGTTTTTAATGCTTTTTCAGTATTATTCGCCCCAAGAGCTCTGGATATAATTGAGGATCCTCCAATACCAATTGACATTCCTAGGGCGGCAATAAAAAAGGACACAGGAAGAACAACATTTATGGCGGCAATGGCAATAGATCCAATCCAATTTCCAACAAATATGGTATCCACCAAAATATTAAGCGACATCACTAATATGCCAATAGATGCTGGAACCGCTTGTTTAATAAGTAGTTTATTAATTGGTTCTGACCCTAAATCTTGAGACGTTAC
>CAXBHA010000351.1:0-3884 GCA_963974955.1 uncultured Yeosuana sp.
TTATAATGGCTGCGGCAGGGTTTAATTTTAGAAAACTGATGAAAAAACTAAAAGAAAACAAACTTTGGCTTTATGCTCAAATTACAATCAAAAGAAATTTTACAAATCAAAAACCCCAGTGTTGTGTTATAAATTACTAAAACCTTTTTTTAAGGGTCGACTATTTATAATTGAAATTCATAAATTCTTCAATTCGATTTCATTTAAACTTTTATGAATATCTTCTTTTTACACATAACATAGCCAAGAAGAACATAAAATATTACAACAGTTATGGCATAAATTAATGAGGAAAATTTTAGACTTAAAAACGGGTGTATAAATAGGGTTTCAAAAAGCCAAGAATGAACATTGTGATTAGAGCCAACTGTTGTTAAATACATAGATTTTGATGTTAAACTTGATAAAAAGTAAATAGTTATCGCGTTCATGCCTACATATTTAAAAACGGTTCCGAAATTATACTGTTTTATGTCCTTCAGGTAATATATAATAGCGAGAATTAAAGTTGCAAAACCACTTGTTACCAATACAAAACTACTGCTCCAAATTGCCTTGTTTATAGGGAAATATATGCTAAAAACATAACCTGAAACCAACAGGCCAAACGCCGCATAAAACAAAAATTTTATTTCTGAAAGTCCATCTAAAAGTTTACCAATTAAAATTCCTGAAATACAAGTGACAATAGCTGGTAAGGTACTAATGATACCTTCAGGATCGTAATCTGGTTGCCACGTGTGTTTTCCTAAAAGATTCAAATCTGTAAAATTTGCCCAATTATTAGGCGCTCTATCAAAGGTTGGCATTATTCCATTTGGATTCGGAAAAGGCATAAAACCTAGGAACAACCAATATCCAATCAAGATAAAAACCGCAATCTCAATCAACCATTTCCAATTACAATTAAGATATAATAGAGACGAAATAAAAAAGACAATTCCAATTCTTTGGAGTACTCCGGGTAATCGTAAGGTTTCAAAATCTGAAACAAATGGAAAATAGGGTAAAAATAAATTAAGAAATAAACCTAAACCAATTAGTTTTAAACTACGAATGCCTATTTTTTTGTGCGTTAAGAAGCTACTCGGTTTATTTTTATATGCGAAATAAATAGAGATTCCGACGATAAATAAAAAGAATGGAAAAACTAAATCGGTTGGTGTTAATCCATGCCATTGGGCATGAAGCAAAGGGGAGTAAACGTTGCCCCAATCACCTGGTGTATTCACCAAAATCATGGCAATTATGGTAAAACCTCTTAAAATATCGACAGATTCAATTCTTTGCGCCATTTATATATAAACTTAGCTATTTTTCAATCCAACTTTATGCCCAAAAAACGCGTAGTAAAGAATGATGATGTAACATGGTAATAAAATCCAGTAGCCAAACGAAGCAGCTTCTGCCATGGCACTAACTTCATTAATACCGCTAGCAATTAAATACTCCTTTTTATTATCTACCAAAGCACCATATAAAGGGGGGATAATGGCGCCACCAGAAATTGCCATAATCAATAAAGCAGAAGCAGTTTTAGTAAATTCTCCTAGGCCAGTTAATGCTAAGGGCCAAATTGCAGGCCAAACCAAAGCATTGGCAATACCTAATGCTGCCACAAAAAGAACGGAAGTGAATCCACTTGTACATACTATACAAAAGGATAAAAAGATTCCTAAAATAGCACTCACTTTTAAAGCTAAGGCTTGACTAATGTATTTTGGTATTAAAAACACCCCTAATGTATAAGTAGCAACCATTGCCATAAGTGTAAATAAAGTAAAAAATTTAGCTTGTTCTACTGGGATATCTAACGAAATTCCATAAGAAATAATGGTGTCGCCAGCAACAACCTCTACGCCCACATACACAAACAGAGCCAATACACCCAGCCATAAATGAGGAAATTGAAAGATACTTGTTTTTGCCTTTTCGCCAGATTCTGAAACCTTTATAGGTTGTGCTTCCACATGAGGTAAAGGTGCTTTCCTAATAAAAAGTCCTAAGACAAATAACACCACTGCCATGGCAATATATGGTGTAACGACACTATCTGCCATAGTATTTAGCAAACTTGCTTTTTCGGCATCATCAACTACGCTTAACTTTTCTTTTATTTCATCTATACCAGATAATAAGATAGTGCCAAAAATTACAGAACCTAGCGCTCCTGCCACTTTATTGGCAATACCCATAATGGCAATTCGTTTTGCGGCACTCTCTATGGGGCCTAAAATGGTAATATATGGATTGGAAGCTGTTTGCAACAATGTCATTCCCATACCTTGTATAAAAATAGCCGTTAAAAACATCCAATAGGTTCTGGCTTCTGCGGCAGGAATAAAAATCAAAGCGCCAATGGCCATGATAATCAATCCTAAGGACATCCCTTTTCTATACCCTATTTTGTTTATTATTCTTGATGCTGGCAACGCCATAACCACAAATGAAATATAAGAAGCCGATGCTACTAAATATGATTGTGCATCGGTAAGCTCATTAATGGTTTTCATAAATGGAATTAGTGCTCCGTTTATCCAAGTTACAAATCCGAAAACAAAAAATAAACCTGCGATAATAAGGATAGGTACTATAGTGCTATTTTTTGTTTGAGATGACATTTCGTGGGTGCTAGACATGATGTTTATTTGAATTAAAAAGGATTAATTATCGTCATTATCGTCGTTAATATTAAAGATGCGCTCTTTTGTTTGTTTGGTGTAATTTCGACCGATAGGTATTTTTCTATTGGAAATTTCGACTGTATTTCCTTCAAGTGCAATTACTTTATTTATTGAAATTGTATATGAACGATGAATTCGCATAAAATTAGATTGTGGTAATTCTTCGGTTATTGCTGTGAGTGATTTATGAACCACATAATCTCCTAATGTTGTAATGACCTTAATGTAATCTTTAAGGCTTTCTATATAAAGAATATCATTTAGGTTTGTTTTGAGGAGCTTTTTATTGACTTTTAAAAAGATATGCGGTTCTTGTTGCAAACTGGCATCGGCCTTGGTATTGCTAACATAAACTTGTTGATATACCTTGTTGAGGGTTTTTAAAAACCTGTCGAATGGGATGGGTTTTACCAGATAATCTAAAATATTAAGTTCGAAGCTTTTAACGGCATATTCACGGTAAGCTGTCGTAAATACAATTAAAGGTTTATAGCTTAGGTTTTCTATAAAAGTAAACCCAGACATTTGAGGCATGTTTATATCTAGAAAAATTAAGTCTATTTTTTCTTGCTCTAAAATTCGATATGCCTTTAATGGATTATTAAAGGTTTCAACTATTTCTATATGATCAAAATCCTTTAAATGGTTTTCAATCACAGAAATTGCCAAAGGTTCATCATCAATAATAAGGCACTTGATTTTCATGATACAGGAATTTTTAAGAACAAATTATATGTATCGCCTTCAACTTTAGATTCTAACATAAAGTTATTTGAAAACAGTAAATTCAATCGTCGTTTGGCATTTTCAATACCAATACCTTGACCACCATCTTTACTGGCTTTTGGGTTAAAACTATTGGCTAAAGTAAATTCTAAATAACCTTTATTTAAAACATCAAAACTCATCCTAATACTCAATTTATCATTTTCATTCATGCCATGCTTAAAACAATTTTCAACAAAAGAAAGCAATAACAAAGGTGGTACGGTAACATCTTCAATATCACCGGTAATATCCATTTCGGCATCCACTCTATCATCAAATCGAAGGCGTTCTATATCAATAAAATTATTAATATGGTTTATTTCAAGAAGTAAATTCGCCTTAGAGCTTTTAACCTCATACAAAATATACTGCATCATATCTGACAATTTAAGTACCAATTTTGGTGCATTATCAGATTTATTTAAAGTGAGT
>CAXBHA010000352.1:0-3880 GCA_963974955.1 uncultured Yeosuana sp.
CTCTATTAATTATTTTTTTACTTATTAATTTTCATTTTTCGTTTTCACAAATTAGTACGAAAGGAAAGGTGGTTGATAGTGATAATAGAGTTTCTATTGGCAATGTCAACATATTAAATCTAGAAACTAATGGGCTGCAGAATACTGATAACGTTGGAGCGTTTGAAATAACACAAATAGGGATTTATAGATTCAGTACGAAAGGATATCAAGATAAGGACGTAATTATTAACTGCTCTGATTACCTAGTTGTAGAACTTGATTTAAACCCGTCGGAGTTAAATGAAGTTATTGTAAATACCTATCTTATTCCTCAAAAACTAAAAAGTTCAGTCACAACTATTGATATCCTTAGCTCAAAAACCATTAAAAATTCTAACAGCACTAATTTTAATACTATTTTAAATCAAGTTCCTGGTGTTTTTATGCAAACCGGTTCATTAAACACTAATAAAATATCCATTAGGGGTATTGGCTCTAGGAATTTATATGGGACCTCTAAAATAAGAGCCTATTATAAAGATATTCCTTTAACAACTGGTAACGGTGAAACAACTATTGAAGATTTTGAACTTAGCACTATATCGCGTTTAGAAATAATTAAAGGAGCTTCAAGCATTTACGGTGCTGGCCTAGGTGGAACTATTCAACTTATACCCCAAAACTCTTATCTAAATCAAACTAATGTGCAAAGTGACTATTCTATAGGTTCATTTGGGTTAACAAAAGGTATTGTAAACATTAATTTAGGAAACCAAAAAAATAGTTTCAAAAGTATTTACAGCAATACACATAGTGATGGATATAGAGAAAATAATAAATATGATAGGCAAACTTTTACCTTTAATTCAAATCATTATATCAACAAAAAAAATCTATTAACTTTTTTAACTAGTTATGTTGATTTAAAATCATTTATTCCTAGTTCAATTAATGAAGATGATTATAATAACAATCCTAAATCTGCAGCCTTTACATGGAAACAAGCAAAAGGATATGAAGATTCACAGAGAGGTGTCTTAGGAATATCATGGGAACATGACCTCAACAACAAAATAAAGCAAATAACTAGCGGATTTTCATCATTTAATAATTCATATGAACCAAGACCTTTTAACATTTTGACAGAAAAATCATTTGCACTAGGTATTAGAACTAGATTATTGGGAACACAAACTTTATATAATGAAGAATTAAATTGGACTTTAGGAGCTGAACTATTTAAAGACATTTATACGAATGGGACTTATGAAAATTTATATCAAGATTTTCCTGAAGCGACTGGAAGCGTTCAAGGCAATCAACTATCTAATTTCAAAGAAAAAAGAACGTATTACAACTTCTTTTTTGAAACGCAATATAACCTTACAAAAAACACAACGGTTTCCGTTGGATTAAACTACAACAAAACACTATATAAATTAAAAGACAACTTTGTTACTACTGAAAACATAGATCAGTCTGGTTCCTATACTTTTAATGGTATTCTGTCTCCAAAATTTGGATTTTTCCATAGTTTTTCAGAAAACATAAGCCTGTATTCAAATATAAGTCATGGTTTCTCACCACCTACAACCCAAGAAACCTTATTGCCTAATGGGTTAATAAATACCAACATAAAACCAGAAACCGGCTGGAATTATGAAATTGGGATACGCACTTTGTTTATAAAGAATCGGCTTCAATTAAATATGGCTGTATATAGATTAGCGGTAAGAAATTTACTCGTAGCCAAAAGAACTTCCAATGATGAATTTATAGGAATAAATGCAGGTAAAACACAGCATGATGGCTTAGAATTATCCGTAAATTACAAATGGCTTAAATCTGAAAATTTTACTATAAACCAGTACATTAGTTATGCACCAAATAATTTTATTTTTAAGGAGTTTGTTGATAATGACAATAATTATTCAGGAAATAAATTAACCGGAGTTCCATCAAATATTTTTAACTCCAGATTCGATTTTAATACAACGTTTGGTGCCTATGGAACCATTGGTTTTCAACATGTTGGAAAAATACCAATAACCGATAGTAATTCGCTTTTTACAAAAGATTATAATCTCACAAATCTAATAGTAGGGTTAAAATTAACTATATTTAAAAACTTTTCATTAAATTACTATTTTGGTCTTGATAATGTTTTTGATGAACATTACGCCTCTCAAATTTTAATCAATGCAATGGGCTTTAATGGAGGTTTGCCACGATATTATTATCCAGGAAACCCCATAAATTATTATACAGGAATTAATTTAAATTACTTATTTTAACAAAAAAAAACAATGAAAGATTATACAAAATTACTCGTATTTGCCCTTTTAGCCTATAATTCATGTGCGCAACCAAATGCGACAAAACCAATCGCTGAAGATCCTGTTTTAGTTAATTATAAAGCAGAACTGGTTGTTTCTGATTTAAACATACCATGGGGAATGGCTTTTTTACCTGACGGAAGTATGCTTGTAACAGAAAAATCAGGAGAACTTTATCACATTATAAACGGTGTGAAAAATAAAATTGAAGGAATGCCGGAGGTTTATGTACGCGGTCAAGGTGGACTAATGGACATTGAATTACATCCAAATTATAAAGAAAATGGCTGGATTTATATATCTTTTGCTTCATCAGAAGGTGAAGGTGAAGGCGGTAATACTGCCATTATGAGAGCAAAGCTTGATGGCAAGTCATTGGTTGAAAAAGAAATTCTTTATAAGGCGAGTCCTAATTCTACTAAGGGGCAGCATTTTGGATCTCGAATTGAATTCGATAATAATGGATACTTATATTTCTCCATTGGCGAACGTGGTAATCGTGATGTAAATCCGCAAGACATTACAAGAGACTGTGGTAAAATTTACAGGCTTTATGATGATGGCCGAATTCCTGAAGACAATCCATTTGTAAATGAACCCAGTGCAAAAAAAGCTATTTATAGTTACGGACATAGAAATCCGCAAGGTCTTATAAAACATCCTATTACAGGTGAAATTTGGGAGGGAGAGCATGGCCCTCAAGGAGGTGATGAAATTAACAT
This sequence comes from uncultured Yeosuana sp., assembly GCA_963974955.1. Classification (GTDB taxonomy): domain Bacteria; phylum Bacteroidota; class Bacteroidia; order Flavobacteriales; family Flavobacteriaceae; genus Yeosuana. The sequence goes on from CAXBHA010000352.1 coordinate 3,041, forward strand.
TATCCATAAAGGAAAAAACTACGGTTGGCCCGTTATATCGTATGGCATCAATTATGATGGTTCATCTTTTACAGATATAACAGCTAAAGAAGGTATGGAACAACCATTTTTCTATTGGGTTCCTTCTATTGCGCCTTGCGGCATGGCTTTTGTTACTTCAGATATTTATCCAAACTGGAAAGGAAACCTATTGGTTAGCTCTTTAAAATTTAATTACATTGAACGCTTGGTAATAGATAACAATAAAGTGATAAAACGCGAAAAACTCCTTGAAGGTATCGGCAGAGTCAGAAATGTAAGGCAGGGGTCCGATGGTTATATTTATGCTGGTATAGAAGGAAAAGGAATAATTAAAATAGTGCCAACAAATTAAGTACAGATGAAATTGTTAATAGTTGGTCTTATAACATATATAACAATCGTTTTTGCTTTAACTTATCAAAAAGACCCTTTAAACGAGAGCATTGCAAGGGGTAAAGACATTTATACAGATTTCTGTATAAATTGTCATCTCCCTTCAGGTCTTGGACAAGAAAACATCTATCCTCCATTGGCAAAATCAGATTATTTGACAAATAACAGAGAAGCAAGCATAAAAGGTATAAAATATGGGCAAGAAGGAAACATGACGGTAAATGGTAAAATTTACAATAATGTTATGGCGCCTATGGGTTTAACAAATTTAGAAGTGGCAGATGTAATGAATTATATAACGAACAATTGGGGTAATACAAATGATAAAATGATTACACAAGAAGAGGTTTCTAACATTAAAAAATAAATTATTGAATGTCCGTAATTTGTCATAAGTCTGAAAATGTAATAATTTTGTCATTCCGA
>CAXBHA010000353.1:0-3876 GCA_963974955.1 uncultured Yeosuana sp.
CAGGGCCATCAACTCTAGATAGCGCACCAGAGGGCGCTCAGTGGTGGGCTCTTAAATTATTTGTGTTTGGCACAATTATATCAGCTCTATTCTTTATTATTTTAGGCTATTTCAGTAAAGATAAGAGCTATAAATCTCGGTCTGTAGAAGAAGCTAACTCTTTAGAACTCATAAATGGAGATTTTGAAACCTTTCATGACAATGGACAAGTAGAATTTAAATATACACTTAGAAATAATAATAGACATGGTTTACATAAAAGATGGGATGAAAATGGAAATTTAGTTCATGGGACTTCATATAATAACGGAAAAGAACATGGAACAGGAAGAATGTGGTATAAAAATGGACAGTTATCTGAAGAGTATACTATGAATGATGGTAAGCAGACAAGTTCAAAATCATGGCATGAAAATGGACAGTTAGCTCATGAGCTAAAAATCAACTATGATAGTGATTTCGATAGTAATATGGCTTATGTTAAAAAATGGTCTGAAAATGGTCAAAAATGGATGAAATGTATGTACATTTTAGAAGAAATTGGGAATAATTATGAAGAAGAGTTACATGGCATTTATAAAGAGTGGTATTTGAATGGAAATAAAAGTATTAAAGGTAGATATGTAAATGGTAAAAAGCACAGAATATGGAAAGAGTGGCATCAGAATGGACAGCTAAAGAGAGTAGGAAGTTATTATAATGATGAAAAGGTTGGGCACTGGAGAGAATGGTATCAAAATGGAAATGTAAGTACAGAAGGCAAATATGTAGATGGCAAAAAAAAAGGTCATTGGAGGTACTGGCATGAGAATGGAGAGTTAATGAAGGACGGTATGTATAGAAATGGAGAAAAGATTGGAGCTTGGAAAGATTGGAATGAAAATGACATACAACAATCTGATTTTCCTTTCTGACTTTTTTAACGAAATGAAAAAAATGAAATTAAGTATCTAATCAGAGATAGGATACAAAAACAAATGTTGTTAAGACTGGACTGAATTTTTAGGTTAGAACAAAATGATTATAAAAACTAAAGGTAACACCGTATATAATTTATTGCTAGTTCTAGCCTACTTACGAAAGTCGTCCCGGACTTTCTTGGTCGCTAATTATTTACTAAATTACGTGCTTAAACACGCAACAAACCATATACAACAACGTTGGCAACAAGCTGAAAAATGAAACTCTACACATTATTTACAATCCTTTTTATTTTGTTCATTTTTACTTCATGTAAAAAAAGCAAAGAGGATTTTAATTCAGAAAAAGTTTACCAAGTGATTATGGAATATCATTTAAATAAAAAACAAACGACTGATACTATAACTCTAACCATAATACCAAAAAATGATAGCATAAATTATCACATATTCTCTCATGGTATTCCTTTTGAAATTAACCCTTCTGACAATTCTAAAATTACTATTTGGGAAACTCCAACTGATTTAGTTGATAAAAAGGAATACAATCTTAATGGTAAAAAACTAATGATTAAGAAATACTATTATGATGTTGAAAATTCGTCCGATGAAGAAGGTTATTATTTTTTATTAAATAATAGAATTATTGCTTTTAGGTCTGAAGCTTGGGTTAGTTTATATGATTTCTATAAATATGATAAGACTGAAGTACATAAGCTATTGGAAAAAGACTCAACCGATTTCTTTTATAATTAATAAAGCCAGTTGCCAACAACTAAGTATTCGGCGTGCCGATAGGCCAACGCTGGATACTCGTGTTGACTAACCCGTTTATTGGCACGTCTATATGGGTATTTCGTGAAGTTTGTTTTGGGGTATTACGGATGCTATCTTCTTTTTAGGGAAGCAATTTTGAAGTTTCCGGCTAAATAATGCTCTTTTTTAGATACACTTTTGCTTTGTTTTTTAATTTTAATGCTGCTTTACTTTTTCAGAAAGTGTTTTATCATAAAAAAGCCAAATTTGTCACTAGGGATTCTGTACGGCAAATATTTATTTACGTATTATTTTAATAATCAATTCGTTATGTTTTTTAATGCGTTTTAAAAGAGATTTTGGTGGTGGTCTTGCTTTAGAAAACGCAAAAATAGTTTCCATAAGCCCTTTTTTACAAATTCTACACTTTCCTAATTTTGTTTCTTGAGGCTTTAATTGTGTCGGTTTTGTAATGTTTAGTTTCTCTTGTAGAGCCTTTAAATTCTTACTTTTCCACGTGCCACTTAAAATACCATAATGACGGATTCTGGTAAAACCTTTTGGTAAAATATGAAGCGAAAACCGACGGATAAATTCACTTTGTTTTAACGTTAAGATTTCCTTTTTGCCATTCTTTTTGTAGTTTTTTAAACGAAACGTTACCGTGTCTTCTTTTTTGTTGTTATTTAAAATTCTGTGATTGCTAATGGCTACTTTATGCGAATACCTTCCTAAATATTCTATTACAGAACTCGGCGTACAAAAAGCCTTTTTTGCATAAACGACCCATTCTTTTTTAAATAATTGGTCATACATTTTCTGAGGAATAGCGGCTTTGTTTTTTCGTAATTCTGCTACAAATTTTGCTCGAAAAACAATGCTCATTTCCTTCACATCAAACAGAAAATTTCCATTGCTTTTGCAATTTTTCCATGCGCCAGTTTTTGTAACGCCTCCCCCTGGTACAATACAATGCAAATGTGGGTGTAACTGTAAATTCTGCCCCCAAGTATGTAGTAAAGAGATGGCTCCAATTTTCGCATCTAAATACATTGGGTTTTTAGAAAAACCCTTTAAGGTGGCCCAGGATGCTTTGAATAAAGTAGCATATAATAACCGTGGGTTTTGTAAACAAAACGAGTTTAATTCATGCGGAATGGTAAAAACCACATGAAAATAAGGCACGTTTAATAATTCTGCTGTTCTTGCATTTATCCACGCTTCTCGTTTATGTCCTTGACAGGTTGGACAGTGTCTGTTTCTGCAACTATTATAACTTAAATGCAAACTTTTACAGCAAGTGCATTGATCCACATGTCCACCCAATTCTTGGGTTCTACATTTTCTAATAGCGTGTAGGGTTCTACTTTTCCATGAATTAGGGACTAGTTGATCTAAATTATCTTGATGTCTATTTAAGACATCAGAAATTGTATGTCTAGACTTCATTTTACTTTTTGTAAAGTGTGTCTAACGGACTATATTTTGGTTTTTTCCCTAAATTGGAGACATGTAAATAGATTAAAGTTGTTTCGATACAAGCATGCCCTAGTAGTTCTTTGATGCTCATAATATCTAAACCATCTTCTAGCAAATGTGTGGCAAAGGAGTGTCTAAAAGTGTGTGGAGTGATCTTCTTTTGAGTGGCGGTTTTACTTTTTGCTTCATCAACTGCCCATTGCACACCTCGTTGGGTTATTGCGACTGGTTCTCCTTGTTTTGTAATTTGTGAATTAAAAACCCAACGCACTGGGTTTTCTGTTTTAAAGTACTTTTTTAAACCACGAATTAGAATATCACTCAGCGGAACATAACGATCATAATTGCCTTTCTTCTTTTTTACAAAAACAGTTTTACGGTCAAAATCAAGATCTTTTTGCTCTAATTCACAGAGTTCGTAATTGCGTAAGCCACAACCATAAAGCATCGCAATAATGAGTCTATGTTTTAGATATTTTGGAGAGGCTATAAATTCTTTTACTTCCCTTTTACTTAAAACAACGGGAAGTTTATTTTGTCGTTTTATTTGAGGTAACTGTACGCGAAGTTCGGTTAATCCGTAAATCCTATAAGCGGCTCTGAGTCCATAAATGGTGTGCTTAAAAAAACTATCTGATGGAGTTTTATGCAGGTTTTTGCAATAAAAAAGATAATCGTTTATGGCCTCTTCTCCTAATTTTATAGGCTTCGTTTTGTAGTG
>CAXBHA010000354.1:0-3868 GCA_963974955.1 uncultured Yeosuana sp.
CCGGTTTAAAGATAAATGGGCATACAATAATATTTCATTATAACCATTTGTTGCTTGGATTGTTGTTCAACGCAATCGGAGTATTTCTGATAGGCGGATCGCTATATATTATAATAAAAGACCCCTTTTCAAAATATAAAACATAACTACCAAAAATATAATAGCTAGCGCAAGCATAGGGAGAAGAAAAAGTAAATATAAGTTATGGTCAAAGTCATGAAAATATATCTCAATAACTAAAAGAATAACTTTTGCATAATGGATAAATTAAAAAAGTTATATGAAAAATATCTTAGTGAATTACTGACTGAATCAAAGGAAAAGTTAGAAAGTTTACCTGAATGGAAATTGGACCTATACTCATCAAGTTTAAGCTCAAAAAGTAAAACTGAAAAAATAAATCACATTCAAGAAAAATTTCTATTAAATGATATAATCTATTCCACCCTAATTAATGACTTGAATCAATTTAAAAAACCAAACTTTAAGCCTGCAAACCTAGAAATTCTATCGATTGACGATAGGTTTCTTGAAGCTAATGGATATTTAAACGAGAAAAAAGAGAAAATTTATTCTTTTATCTCAGAAGTTCAAAAATTGATTCAAGAATAAATACATTTAAACACAACTAAAATATCTATTTTTTTACTTTTAATATTTTTATCAGGAGAAAAAGCCACCTACGCCAAAACCTCGCAAGTGCGAGTGTCACGCCTGTCAGCGGAAGGCAGGCTGGTGCCGTTCTGAGCAAGTCGGGTATGAGTAACAGAAATAAGAGGAATAATAAACAATGAGCAGAAAATAAATAATACTTAAGAAAACACAGTTTACAAAAAAGTGAAAACTTTAAACTACATAGTATCATTTGGTTTCATGATAGGCGTTACTCTCGGCATACTTTTCCTTCTTGTGCCAGAATTTTATTGTAAAGCTCAAAAACAAGATGTGTTTATTCCATTAAAGCCATTACAAGAGTTCAGTATTACCTATTTACCAAATGGCAATTCGTTTGACAAACGATATCTAAAATTGTTAGTTAGGTTCGATAGTACAACAACATATAAAAAGACTTTTTATATACCTGATCAAGAACATGAAAAAATAGAAATATTTCTGTACCAATTGGGTATTTTAAAAGAAGACAACATAAGAAAAATAATACCGTTATCTTTTGGTAATGACCAACTTGAAAAGTATAGTACGGTAGAGTTTACCTATTAAAATAAAAGTATTGAGAAAATTAAAATCAACGACCATTTTTTAAAGGGCAAAAAAATATCATTAGTAGAAAGGGCTTTATATTTTTTACTAACCTTAGTTTTCAGTGTCATTGGTTTATTAGGCATATGGCTTGTTGTTGATTCGGCAAAACTTCATATAGAACATTATCAAAAAACTGGTGATACACTAGAGATCACCGATTCAATAGCTGCAAAAATTGAAGGGTTTAAATACGTTTTCAGAGGTTTTAAATCTGAAAATAAAGAATCTGAAATATTAAAAAAATAGATTATATCCACAACAATCCCGTGGAACAAGGATTTGTTACGGACCCAGTGGATTGAAAATACAGTAGTGCAAAGAACTATGAAAATGATGAAATAATTTTAAAATAGATAATGCAGGAATGCATTTAGGTATGATGAAAATATGAGGAAAAGGATAAAAGTTCAGATGCATGGTACGGGCACGAGCGTGACGCCCGCGCCAGCAGGGAGGGAGATTTTCAAATTGGTTGATGAGTCTAGAAGTGAAATGTGGAAAATTAATGAAAAGTTCATAAGAAACCAATGTGAGGTATCAAAGACCTTTTATTTCTCGCATGACCCCAATAATATAAATATTATTATAGCAGGTTCATATTACGATATGGAAATTGAATTTATAAGAAATTTTGTAAAAGAAAAGTATGGCAAATCAGCAAAATTTGTCCGGTACGATCAATATTGGAAATTAGAATGGTAAAAAAATTAAAAGATAACATAGGCTACATAACCTACATCCGAGGTGAAATGAAAAAAAAGTTTTCCTGATTGGCATGAGATGGATGCTGTATACGAAAATCAACCCAATAATAATTTCCAGATTTCTTTTGTAAAAGATTTAAATAAAATTCACTTTACGAAAGATAGAGGTTTATTGGAGTTGAGTCTCTATTACGACAACAATCAAATACAGCTGGGCTATTTAATATATAATTCAATATTAAAAAGTATTCCTGAACAAGATTCTAAATGGAAATTAACCTTGTGTACTGAGCTAATTGACTATTATATGACATTTATCAAAAAATATTTTATCCGAAATTAGAAAATATCAAATTAGCAGAATTTGTGACCCCATGGTACGGGCACGAGCGTGTCGCTCGCGCCAGCGGTGGAAGTATTTAGCGATGGAACAGAAGTGCTAATCGCAAGCTACAATAAAGTACTAAAAAGATTTGTTAAGAAATGATAAATATACGATCAGGGACATTTGCCTTTTATAATGATAATTATTATGAATTAGTTGATGGAGACAAAGAAGATTGTCTACTAATTCATAGAGGCTGTACTAATTCCCAACTTCAACGCCTTGGTTTTACAGAATATAGTGATCAAGTTTATCTATTAGCAATCAAGCGAAAGGATATTAATTCTGCATTTCAAGTACGTACTTATTGTGTATACAAAGATTTCAAGTATCAAATAACAGATAATTTAAAGGACGAAAAGTTTCGAATATGGCCGTTGGCAGAAGCTCAAAATCATTTACAGGATTTTCAGCGACATGGATTTGATCCTGTTTATGAAATTGCTGAGACTGACATCACTTCAATTTGGGAAGAACGAGAGCCTTTGTTGGACTTTCCATTTAAGGTAGAAAAGATAATATATTTGAAGGGTTGACCCCCCTCCTAGCGCGGTGGAATTAAAATTCATTGAAGAAAATGACGTAAAATAGGACTATGATTACATAAAGGCCATTACAATAGGAACGTTTTCAAGATAAAAGATTATGGAACGACGATTTTTAATATATGACGGTTTTGCAAATGATGCAGAGTCAATTTTTGGTCCAGTAATAGAAAAATTCAATATGTCAATTAACTCTATTTCTGATTATGGAATTATTATTGAAAATAAAAGAGTACTGCTTGAAATTTCTTATGAAACGAGTCTTCAAATTTGGCTACAGGAAAAACAATATAACATAATGGAGATGCTTCCGAAATTATCAATGTTCAAAGGTAATTATACGCAATTTAAGAACGCATTAAAAACTTATGACACCAATAGGCTAGAAAGCTTGAAAACTTTAGCAAACTTTCTAGCTGAAAATTTCACAGAAGAGCTTTCAGAAATTAGATTTGAAGATGGTATTTGAAAATTAAATATTTAGTGAATCCCCCGCTAGTGCAAGCGTCACGCCTGCGTGCGGAAGTCAGGCTCGTGCCGTCGACAGTGAGCGGAACGGTTCAAAATTGGGAAAATAGTAGTCAATGAAAATTATGCGCGGAAAATACAAATTCCAAAACCCATCAGCAGCCTAATTCGTAAGCTTCCCGACCATGTATTGGATTGATGTATTTACCAGGCAAACATATTTTTCAATATTATTGGAGGCAATGGAACATTGCAGGACAAAAAAAGGGATTGAAAGTCTTTGCCTATTGTTTTATGCCCAGCCCCCGCTAGCGCAAGCGCCAGCGGTGAGACTGTCCCTATATTGTGTTCGAAGCCAGATTGTTTAAAGGTTTTATTACCGTTCATTATTTTACGAGTTGGTAATTATTTACCAAGACAAAAGCAGAGATTTGAAGCATCCGTTCCAACTGGATACTTCGGACCAAATTGCGCCAGGCTTTTCGGTTTCATTGCGCCAGTGA
>CAXBHA010000355.1:0-3867 GCA_963974955.1 uncultured Yeosuana sp.
GTTGCTTTAATAGGAAATCCAAATACAGGAAAAACCTCTGTTTTTAATGCATTGACCGGGTTAAATCAAAAAGTTGGTAATTATCCTGGCATAACTGTTGAAAAAAAAGAAGGCATCTGTAAATTACCACGAGGTGTTAAAGCGCATATTATTGATTTACCCGGAACCTACAGTTTAAATGCATCATCCCTTGATGAAAATGTTGTTATCGAACTACTTTTAAACAAAAATGACAAAGATTTCCCCGATCTTGCTGTTGTTGTAAGCGATGTTGAAAACTTAAAGCGAAATCTACTATTATACACCCAGATTAAAGATTTAGAAATCCCTACCCTTTTAGTTATTAATATGGCTGACCGAATGGCCTATAAGGGAATTTCTCTTGACTTAGAAATCCTTGAAGAGCAATTAAAAACTAAAATCGCATTAGTAAGCACCCGAAAAAACCAAGGTGTTGATAAGCTGAAAAGTTTAATTGCCAATTATAAAGACCTATCTATCAGCCAATGTATCGATCTTTCAGAAATTGATGCCGATTACTTTAAAAAAGGCATTCCCAAATCAACTTCTGTATAAACTTTGGCTTGTTATTACGCAAGATGTAAACTTTGGCAAAACAGATAGAAATGAAATCGATGCCGTAGCACATTTCAAAACTAAATCAAAAAGTGACTTGAAGCGATTACAGCAAAAAGAAACCATTAAACGCTACCAGTTTATAAATAATGTTCTTAAAAAAGGCCAGACTGTTGATGTTGCCAATGCTAAAGATTTAAGAATAAAACTTGATCGAATCCTCACCCATAAAATATGGGGTTATGGTATCTTTTTTGTTGTTTTATTAACCATTTTTCAAGCTATTTACGATTGGTCCAGTATTCCTATGGATTTTATTGATAGTGCTTTTGTCGCATTAAGTGAATGGACAAAAAGCCAATTACCAGAAGGTGCGTTTACAAACTTATTGTCCGAAGGCATTATTCCAGGGCTTGGTGGCATTGTTATTTTTATACCTCAAATTGCCTTCTTGTTTTTATTTATTTCTGTCCTTGAAGAAAGTGGCTATATGAGTCGTGTGGTCTTTTTAATGGACAGGATAATGCGTCGTTTTGGATTAAGCGGAAAAAGTATTGTCCCTCTAATGTCGGGTACAGCATGTGCCATTCCTGCAATTATGGCAACCAGAAATATTGAAAGCTTGAAAGAGCGCTTAATCACCATTTTAGTTACACCTTTTATTACATGTTCAGCGCGACTTCCTGTTTATTTAATCATTATTTCTCTAGTTATTCCTGAAGGCCGGTTTATTGGTCTTGGATACCAGGCCTTAACATTAATGTTTCTTTACCTTGTTGGTTTTGCGACAGCCATCATATCTGCGTATATTTTAAATAAAGTTTTAAAAATAAAAAACAAAACGTTTTTTGTTGTTGAAATGCCCAATTACAAATTACCATTATTTAAAAATGTGACTCTTACAGTTTTAGAAAAAACAAAATCATTTGTGTTTGGTGCAGGAAAAATTATACTGGCCATCTCTATAGTGCTATGGTTTTTAGCGTCTTATGGCCCAGGAGAAGATTTTAAAAATGCTGAAGAAATCACAGCAACAAAATATGCCAATCAAAACTTAACTCAAGAAGAATTACAACAAAAAACAGCATCCCACAAACTAGAATACTCTTATATTGGAATTACAGGAAGAGCTATTGAACCTGTAATAAGACCTTTAGGATACGATTGGAAAATAGGTATTGCTATATTAAGTAGTTTTGCGGCTCGTGAAGTATTTGTTGGTACCTTAGCAACTATTTATAGCGTTGGAAACAATGATGAAGCAACGATTAAAAATCGAATGGCAGCTGAGGTAAACCCAATTTTAGGAGGTCCTTTATTTACGTTCGCCTCTGGAATTTCTTTATTATTGTTTTATGCGTTTGCCATGCAATGTATGAGCACTCTTGCTATTGTTAAAAGAGAGACAAACAGTTGGAAATGGCCGATATTGCAACTTACAATTATGAGTACGTTTGCTTATTTAGTGGCCTTAATGGCATTTCAGCTACTTAAGTAAGTGTAAATTCCTGCGAAGGCAGTAATCTTATTTTAAAGGAACTTTAAAAATCATCGACTAAGTGATCATGAATTCCATCATTCAGAATATATTAGTTTTTACAGCAATTGGATTAGCTTTAATTTTTCTAATTAAGAAATTCCTTTGGAAAAAACCTGTTTCAAAAAAATCTTGTGGTGGAGATGATCGTTGTGGTTGCCATTAGTCTACTCTCTAACGATCATTACCGGTATATTAACTTTATGGCGAACTGCATCAACGGTTGTTCCCAAAAGGATGTCTTTCATCCAATTATGCCCATGGGCCCCCATGATTAAAATATCAAAAGTGCCTTCATTCACAACCTTTGAAATTTGTTTTTTAGGGTTTCCAAAGCCTAATTTTATTGATACTTTATATCCTTTATCTTCAATTTTTTGTTTATAGTCTTTTAAATAACCGGCATCACTAGACGTTTCATAATCGTCAATCTGATTTCCATACACCAAAGCGCCTGCTGTTTCCACCACATGGATTATGGTATAGTTGGCTTCATTTCCACCTAAATGAAGAGCGGTTGCAATACTTTTACGGTCTACATTAGAAAAATCAATAGCAATGGCAATATGCTTATATGGCTTTGAAATTAATTGATCATTATAAACGACTTCATCAATATGTGGCACTAAGTTAGGCGATCTTAATTTTGATCTAATTAAAGGTCTAAAAATAATGTATAAAAGCAGAATGGATGCTCCAACTGCAATCGGAACAACAAAAATCCAGATATATATGGGGTTTTCCAAAGTTCCCAACCAACCAACTATTTCATCAAAAACCAACTTCGCATTTAGGCCAATAATAATTAATGCGATTAACCAAGACGCAATCTTCATAGGGATACCAATAGTAAAATTGTGCATTTTTTTCTTATCACTTACAAAATGAATTAATGGGATAATAGCAAATCCCAATTGCAAACTCAAGACCACCTGACTCAATACCAATAATTTACCGGTAGCACCTTCCCCTAAAATAACGACTGTTAAAATGGCAGGGATAATAGCTAATAATCTTGTAATAATACGTCTTACCCAAGGTTGAATTCGCAAATTCAAATAGCCTTCCATAACAATCTGGCCTGCAAGTGTCCCGGTAATGGTACTGCTTTGTCCCGCGGCAATTAAGGCCAATGCAAATAAAATTGGGGCCCATTTGGAACCTAAAAGTGGCTCTAATAATTTGTGGGCGTCTTGTATTTCGGCAATTTCAAACATACCATTATTGAAAAATGTAGCAGCAGCCAAAATTAAAATAGCGGCATTTACTAAAAATGCCAGATTTAAAGCAACAACAGAATCAATAAAATTATACTTTAAGGCTTGTTTTATCCCTTTTTGGGTACGGTCAAACTTACGCGTTTGTACTAGTGAGGAATGCAGATACAAATTATGGGGCATGACCGTAGCACCAATAATTCCAATAGCAATATATAAAGCGGCACTATTGGGAATAGATGGTATTAGTCCACTGGCAATATCCACAAAATCAGGTTTAGCAAGCAACATTTCCATAAAGAACGATATTCCTATAACAGCTATTAAAGTAATTATAAAGGCTTCCATTTTACGAATCCCTTTATTAATTAAAAAAAGCAACAAAAAGGTATCCAAAACGGTAATGCTAACGCCCCAAATTAGTGGGATGTCAAATAACAACTGCAAACCAATTGCCATTCCCAACACTTCTGCCAAATCAGTAGCCGCGATGGCTATTTCGGCTAAAATATACAAGATAAAATTGATGAACGGAGA
>CAXBHA010000356.1:0-3865 GCA_963974955.1 uncultured Yeosuana sp.
GGAAGGAAAAAAATGTTGATGATCAGCACCAATTCCTTCCCTTGTCAGGCACAATTGGTAATGTATAAATCTATAAAAGTATAATATGAAACAATTACCATTGTTTATATTGGTTTTGTTTCTTATGGGCCCTAATCTCATAAGCGCACAGATTTATACTGTTGAAAGCGGAAGTGCTTTTTTTAAGGCCAAGATGCCACTGAATTCCTATACGGGAAAGTCAGATCAGCTATATGGCACTATCGACTTTAAAACTGGCGTGATGGATTTCAGTGTCCCGTTAAATTCAATTGAAACAGGGATTGAGAAAAGAAATAAACACATGTACGAGCTTTTAAATAGTGAACAATATCCAACAGTAACCTTTAAAGGTATATTGAGGAAAATACCAAACCGTACTTTGCAAACAAAGCAAGCTATAATGGCTGATGGAGATTTTGCTTTAGCAGGAACAACACAAAAAGTTACCATTTCCATGGATTTTACACCAGAAGAAAAGGGTTTGAAAATGACTGCCTCTTGGTCGGTACTGATTACGGACTATAATCTGGAACGACCGAGCTTTATGTTTATAAAAGTAAAGGACAAACACGACTTGAGCGTAGATGCGCTACTTAAAGAAAAATAGACCACGGGAAAATTTTTCAATACTATTAATTGAATATCCTTTAGTAGAAAGTTGTAGAAGCTAAAAAACTGAACCTATTGATTATATGAAAGTATAATATCCCGATACAACGAATCTTTAGTGTTATAAAATGATGAACATAAAACACATTTCGGTAGTAAGCACATATTTCATAGCTATGGCCGCTCCCTTGTTATTGGCATTTTATTTAAAGCCATCAGCAAATGAAGGGTTTATTGCGCAAATAGGGATGCTAATGGGGTTGTCTGGTATAATGATGGTGTTCTTTCAATTTATCATCGCTTCGAGAATAAAATGGCTTGACCGTTTGTTCGCTTATAACAACTTGATCGCTTTTCACAGAAGAATGGGCGTTTGGGCATTGGTGTTTATTGTGGTTCATTTTCTGATGCTTACTTTATCAGAAAAATCCGCGGATATGCTATTGGGTTTTAACGAACCGTGGTACATAAACTTGGGCAAAATTACTTTCCTGCTACTATCCGTACAGATTTTAGTAAGTATCGGTCACAAAAAAATTAGTATTAACTATGAACGATGGCGCACTTTTCATGATCTGCTTGCTATCAGTATCCTCATACTGATGTTCGTGCACAGTTTTTACGCAGGGGACGATTTAGAATTGTTTCCCTTACAGGTATTATGGTTCGTGCTCCCTCCTGTTGGCATAGTCTTTTTTATCTGGCAACGGTTCTTTTTGTTCACATTTGCGCCCAAATATAAAGTGCTGAATGTGGGAAAAAAGGCCAACGACACATACAGCATTCAGTTTGTTCCTATAAATGGAAGTGAACCCTATTCGCATAATCCGGGGCAGTTTCACTTTATTAAATTTTCAGATTGTAAGAATTTAAAGCCTGAAGAACATCCATTTACCATATCATCAAGTCCCAGCCAAAAGTTACATTTAACATCTACGGTAAAGGCTTCAGGTGATTTTACAAGTCAGATCCATCAACTTCAAGAAGGTGATATGGTTAAAATTGTAGGACCGTTCGGAAAGATGTCCTATGTGGAAAAATCACATTCGGGACCCATAGTATTTATTGCAGGAGGCATTGGTATAACACCATTTGCAAGCATGTTGCAATATATGGCGGACACGGGCCATCAGCACGAAGTAACACTATTCTATTTTAATACTACCGAATCGGACATATCGTTCAGGGCAGAATTGAACCATATTTCAGAAAACACACCCCTTAAATTAAAAGTAATACATATACTCAGCAGACAAGATAATTGGGAGGGAGAAAAAGGGAGGTTCGACACCAAATTATTGGAAAAATATTGCCCGCACACGCTCATGAACAATGATTATTATGTATGTGGTCCCCCACTCATGGCCCAGTCGGTAATCCGGGATTTAAGGCAACTGCAGGTTCCTCTAACTAAAATACACAGTGAAATGTTTGGGCTTGCGGAATCTGGCTCACCCATTACCCATCATAAAAAACAAGCCCAATTGGTTTCTAGGCTTATTGTTATGGCTTTAATAGCGTTGGTCATTTTGTTTGCAGGTATTCGGTCCGGCTGGAAATTATTTGCGGACGATTCACTGAAAAACAATCAAAGCGCTGTGACATCGTTCAGTTTGAAACAAGGAACTGGGTTTTGGAAAAGTGCTATGTAAAACAGGAAAATTAAAAAATGATGTTTAACAATTAAATATGGGTAGATATGAAAACTTTAAAAATTTTAATGGTGAACCTTGTTATAGGCATTACTGTTGCAAGTTGTTCAGTGAGTTCCTCGGCAATCGTTACCGATTACGACAGAGATGTTAGTTTTAACAATTACAAGACCTTTTATTGGTCCGATGATTTTCAAATGGAAAACAGAAGGGAAGAAGAGCCGCTCTTCTTCAATACGTTGATAAAGAAAAGATTAAATGCGGCCATACAGGTACAGATGCAAAGTAAAGGCTATGTCATGGATAAAAGCAACCCCGACCTGTTGGTGGATTCCCGTATTGTGGTCCAAACAAAAAACGTAAACTATAACAGTGGCGGATATCCCTACTTCCCATATTACGGCCACGGGTATGGCTATGGCCATTTTGGCTATTATGGCTATGGCTATTACGGTGGCTATCAATCATCGGAAGAACACAAAGAGGGCGGTGTGGTTATTGAAATTATAGATAGAGAAAAGCGACAACTGGTATGGCAGGGGTTTGCCCCAGATGTGCTCCATGCCAATACTGAAGATAAGCAAAAAGAAATCAGGGAAGCCGTTGCCAAGATATTTGCCAAATATCAATTTGGGAAAAGCATAAAAAATTAAAGAAAAGGTTATAAATAGATGCTTGATTTGAGAGAAGAGATTTTTATAGTTGGCTGGTTAATACCAGTTCATCTTTCATTTTTAAGTATAAATAAATTGAAATGAGAATCAATTTATTCGGTCTTTAACGAAAAGCAAAACATAAAAGGAACTTTTAATATAATACAGACGATGAACAGCAAAACATTTATACCGGCCCTAGGATATAATTGGCTAACCAATTTTTATGATTTGGTTATCAGCATCACTATGCCAGAAAAGAGGTTTAGAAATACATTGATAGATCTTGTAAACCCTACAAAAAATGAGAACATATTGGAATTTGGTTTTGGCACAGGAGCGAATTTGATTCTGGGCGTGAACAGGAATGCAACTGCGCATTATACAGGATTGGATATCGATCCCAAAGTAAAACGTATTGCAGAGAGGAAATTTGCAGAGAAGAACATCAATGTTGAGCTTGATATATATAACGGGGCCGAATTCCCATATCAAAATAATGTATTTGATAAAGTTTTTAGTTCACTGGTATTTCATCAGCTCGATGCAAACACAAAAGAATCTTCATTGGATGATATATATAGGGTTCTCAAACCTAACGGAGAGTTGATTATTGGCGACTGGGGGAAACCTAGATCCAAAATGATGAGAATTATGTTTTATTTCGTTCAAATTCTAGATGGTTTTGCTACAACAAACGATAATGTTAATGGCAAGATACCAATGTATATGGTTAAATCAGGTTTTATAAATGTAGAGGAAGTGGGTTATATAAACACAAAGATTGGAACGTATTGTTATTATAAAGGTTATAGAAAAGGCTAAATGGTACTGACGTATTTATGATCATGACAATATATTTTTTAACAAATAATATTTAGTACATGACAAAAAATTAGAATAGAAATATAAACAACTTATTTTAAGCGT
>CAXBHA010000357.1:0-3835 GCA_963974955.1 uncultured Yeosuana sp.
TATTTTTTTAGTTTCATCTTCTCCATTATTTTAGATAAAAATAGCAAATTAAGTTAATTTATAAATAATCTAATGCATAATTATAACACAAAATCCCAAAAAGTTTTTGAAGATTTTGTGTTAAATAAGTCTAATAATAAATAAGAACTAGTCATTAACAGCATGAAAGAGCCATTGCCCAAAGCTAAAACCAGTTCGCGCAACATTATATAAAAATAGAATATCCCCACTAGGGTCAATTAATCCTCCGTTAATATAGATTAATTCTTCATATTTAAGTTCAGTCAAATTTTCCATAAATATCTGTTTTTAAAAATTTTACTTGCTTTTCCATGCTTCATATAAATATCCAGAATAAGCTGACATTATAAAAAGATCAACAGCTATTATTAATAGTGGAATTATTCCTCCATCTGTTTCTCTAATTTCTCTAGCATCCAACTCCTGAACACCAAAATTTTCTAAATTTTTCATTTTTTAAAATTTTAATCGTTAAACATTTGTTTTTTGTTTTGCATGGGTTTACGTTTCTAATATTGAGATTGCCACATCATGCAAAAAAGCATGATTCGCAATGACACTCTATTTAGAAGATTGCTTCGGTCGTACCTCCCTCGCAATGACGTAAATCTTGCAATAACACATCAAACCTAAAAGCGATAACGTCTTATCTTACTGCGTCCAGTATTTAACTTTGATTTAGCTAATGTAAACGCGCTCACTGCCATAACCTAGCAGTGGAGTGTTTTTCTTTGAAAAGAAGGCTATCAAAAATTTTTAATGTTAAGCAGTGTGATCTCCAATATCGGGGTTTGATGGTTGTTTTTACCATTAGTTGTATTTATATGGCAAATAAAGTAGTTTAGACTACAAATTATTTGCAAGCAAGTCTTAGAATATTGAAATATATTCTTCAAAGAGGTAGATAGTGGCATTATATAAAAAATGCAAAATAGCTATCGTTATAAATGGGGAACAGCCTCTTTTTTTACAAAAAAAATATACTATTCCCCAATAAAACCCTAAACATGACATTATTATTATATAGATAGTGTTATAAAAGTGGAAAAAACCAAATGATATAGAAGATAAAAAAATAGCAAGCCATAATATTTTATCAGAATTCATCCTTTTTTCGAAGAGAATAAAGAAAAAAACAAAAAACCCTTTAATAATATATATTTGAAATATTAATGTCTCAATAATAGGAGCTACTATTAATATTAAAATAAAGAAAACCCACTTATTAGTAATCTCTGATACAGGGTTGTACTCTATTGGATTATAATTGAAAAATTCTTCAATAAACATAAAAGGAATAATGAAAAAGAGAACAGATATTGCATAAAAGAAAAAGACAAAAATAAAATAAGATTTATTTTTTAAGTTTTCATTAATTGTTTTAAGAAAGGTGTTAATCATTTATTATTTAATATATACTTAAAAAACATTGATAAAGCCAGAAGTATAAAAATAAATTGATTAACAGAAAGTTCATTTTTAAATGAAAAAGATAAAATAATATAAATAACATAAGAAGAAAAAATAACGGTCAAAAAATATTTGTTTTTGAGTAAAAAAGAAAATAAAACTAAAAACAACCCTACATTTATAGAAAACAAACCTTTATCTAAATCTATTTGTTTTCTACTTAGCTCATAAATTAAAGATGATATAAAAATAAATATTCCTAAATATCTGATTATTTTTGTGCTATTCATTTTTTTTGTATTTTTTAAATAAAATTAACAAAGAATGTGTAATTATTCACATTCTTTGTCAATTAAAAAGTTGGTTTTATTTCCAAAAATCCATGCCAGCTTGAAAGTCGTCAGGATTATTTTGAGCATCATTAATCATGGCTCCTAATAAAGTTACTGCCCATCGAAGCCATCCTCCGTTTACAAGTCTAAATTCATATAAATTTAATTCAGAAACATTCATTTTTTCTAGATTCATTTTAATCATATTTTATATTATTAATATTATTTATTTGCTCCAGCACTATTAAATCCAGACCTTTCTAATCCTTCTCCTGCTTCTATCATAGCTCCGTACATAAAACCTAAAGCATAAGCTAACCAACCACCACCGTTAACTTCTTTCATTTCCCTAGTATTCAACTCCTGAACACCAAAATTTTCTAAATTTTTCATTTTTTAAAATTTTAAGTTAAACATTTGTTTTTGTTTTGCATAGGTTTACGCTAGTAATATTGAGATTGCCACATCATGCAAAATAGCATGATTCGCAATGACACTCTATTTAGAAGATTGCTTCGGTCGTACCTCCCTCGCAATGACGTAAATCTTGCAATAACGCATCAAACCTAAAAGCGATAACGTCTTATCTTACTGCGTCCAGTATTTTTGGTTTCGATTTAGCTAATATAAATGTGCCCACTGCACAAACCTTGCAGTGAGCTGTTTTTCTTTAAAAAATAGCTGCCCCCATATACGTGTATAATTTCATTTTTACTTAATGCAGTAACCGAAATACTCACTTGTAGTTCAAAATCATCACAATAATAATAGGTATTATGAACGCGATTATAACAAACTGATGCTTTTAAGTCTTTCAAATAATCCATTAGTTTATACAAAGAGCGTTCACTAATATTCATATAACCAGCCAGTTCTTTAGGTGTTCCTGTGTTTTCCTGTAAAATACGTTGGTGCAATTGTTGTAGGCGTTCTAGGGTTTTTAGGTTTTTCATGTCCATGCCCGCGTAGGCGGGTATCTTTTAAAATTTAACTTTATATTTTAATTACTAGCCAAAACTTCTATTTGGCTCGGGTTTACCCAATCGTCCACTTTATCGTAAAGCAAATCAAAAAGCGTGCGTTCTGTCAATTTAAATTGTGCATTAAGCGTCATGCCTTTTTTAAGTTTGCCTTCAAATCCGTTTTTAAGTTTCAAGGCTTTTTCATTCATGCGGCATTGTACCTTAAATGCCGAGGTATTTTCAATAAACTCAATATCTTTTCCTATGTCTATAATGGTGCCCGTTGCTAAACCCCATTGATTATTATTATAAGCGTCTATTTGAAAATTAACACTGTTGTTGTTTTTTAACAAACCTATATCTTGTGGGCTTATAAAACATTCAACCAGCAACTCTGTATCTGGCGAAATATTTGCAAACACTTCACCTGCATTTAAAAAACTGCCTTTTTCAATGCTTTTTATACCAATTAAAGTTCCTGTAATGGGTGACAAAACAACAAATTGCGATTTATTGTCTTGCAATTGTTTTTCGGTGCTTTCAATTTCCAATAAATTGTTTTTATATTCTGTAAGTGTAGCTTGCCAAGTACTTATTTGTTGCTGTTTTAATTGATAGATGCTATTTACGACGACATTGAAATCAAAAGTTGCATTTTCAAATTCTACTTTTGCAATAATACCTTTATCAAATAAAAGTTTGCTTCTATCAAAATCTGTTTTTAATTTTATTTGTCTTGTATTTAGTTCTTGTAAATTTTGTTTGTATAATAGATATTCCTTTGTATATCTAGGAGATTTTAGGTTGCCAATTACAATTTGTTCAGAGTTTATTAAATAGCTTAAGTCTTCAATAAACAAATTAATATCTTCTATTTGATGCTGTGATAAATATAATTTTTCATTAATTATAGTGTTATCGAGTATTAATAAGGTATCTCCTTTTTGTACGTATTTATTGTTTTTTAAGTTGGTAAAAATCACTTTTCCAGAATTCATTGAACTTACAGAAAGCCGTTCTACATCTGGTTTAATAATACCTCTTGCCATAGTATAAATGTCAACTTTAATAAAAGGGAGCAGTGCGATGATTACACATAAAGACAGTAGA
>CAXBHA010000358.1:0-3833 GCA_963974955.1 uncultured Yeosuana sp.
CAGAAGCAACAAAGGATCCTAAAAAAAGTCTGATATAAAGGTTGTACTTGTGCTTATGGGTTTCTTGAAAAATTAGCAATCCTATAAATGTACTCACAAAGGCAGTTAACATATTTAAATAATCGCCTTTAAAAATGTTACAAAATCCTGCTCCAGCTAAACTTACGGCCAATAAGACAACAAAACGAGGATATTTATTTAGTTTTTTAATGCGCTCAATCTCTTCAGAAATTTGATCCATGGTCCAATTTTCACTTATAGCAGTCCAACTTGCCTTGCTGATGGCTGATATTATGGAGAAATTTATAGCGTAAGGAGGCATATTTTTTACTCGGGTACAACTTTTATGTGCTTCTTCATCGTATAAAGTCATGATTATGGTTTTATGACTTATAAGGCTTGAGATTTTGTAATTTAAAACAGAAGCAAATCTGTTCAAACTCATATTTGTTCTACCAGTATTTGCCCCAGACACCATTAAAAGCGAAGAAATATCTAAGAGTAAATGCGCTGTTTTAATAAGTTTTGAACTGTCGTTCATATAAAAATGATTAAGAAATAAATCGATACAAATTTAAGGCAATCATTTGTTTTAATTTATTTTAAAGGGTACAAATATTATTAAAATTTAAAGCAGAATAGTGTTGATAATGGAACAAAATGGCAGCTTAGGTTTTAATTATTCAAAATTTTTAAAAATTGATATTATAAGCCAGTTATAGTATCAATAAACAAACGGTAAACTATTTTTTATTTCTTTTATTATAATTTTTATCGCCACGGGTTTTTGGTTTTTTATACTTAGCAGCAATTTTAAATTTATATGACCCACCTAAATTTTCTTTTGAATTCTTTTCAGACTTTTCATGAAAAGCCGCTCCAATGGTTTTATCCTTTTTTATAGGATTATTATGTTCTTTTATTTGCGGACGTTCTTCTTCAAGAAGCTCGTTTGAAACTACAACTTTTTTAGGGAAATCTATTACAGGAATAGTCATATTCATTAAATTCTGAATTTGCTTTACCGATTCCTGTTCCTTTTCAGTAGAAAACAAAATTGCCCCTCCAGTACGCTTTGCGCGACCTGTCCTGCCTATTCTATGCATATAGTTTTCGGGATAATCTGGCGTATCAAAATTAATAACATGCGTAACATTGTCAATGTCCAATCCGCGTGCCATTACATCGGTAGCAACTAAAATACGGTTGTCACCGTTTCTAAATTGTTCAATGCTTCGAAGTCTATAATTCTGTGTTTTATTAGAGTGAATTAAGCAGCACTCATTGGGAAACGATAGTTCTAATTTTTCAAATAAAAGATCCGCCATTTTTTTGTGTCCAACAAAAATCAGGACTTTATTAAATGCCTCTGAATCTTGTAATAAATGGGTGAGCAAATTTACTTTAGTATAAAAATTAGGAACCTCAAAACGCTGTTGCGAAATATTTTCTAAAGGTGTTCCAGAAACAGCAATAGACACGCGTTCTGGACTTTTAAAAAACATGGAAATCATCACATCCACATCATGGGTCATTGTTGCCGAAAACATAATGTTTTGTCTGCGTTCTGGTAAAATATCAAATATGTTAATCAATTGATGCCTAAATCCTAAATCCAGCATCACATCTACTTCATCAATAACCAATCGTTGAATTGATTTTAATTGTAGCACACGACTTAAAGCCAAATCATAAAAACGGCCAGGTGTTGCTACCAAAATATCCATTCCTTCAGCAATGGCTTTTTTTTGAGTGCTAATATTGGTGCCTCCATAAACGCCTAAAACCCGAGTATTACTGTATTTTGCTAGGTTTTCAATGTCACTAACAACTTGAACAACCAATTCGCGTGTTGGAACTAACACTAAAATACGTGGTGTTTCTTGTGTTGAGAATTTTAGGTTTTTAAGAATAGGTAGCGTATAGGCAAAGGTTTTACCAGTACCTGTTTGTGCAATGCCTACCATATCTTTTCCAGAGGCAATCACATTAAAAGCTTCCAATTGAATAGGCGTTGGTACAGTAAATCCTAAATCGTCTAATGCGTTATATAATGGTGTGTTTAAATTTAATTCCTTGAAATGAGCCATAATAAATTGAGATGCATTTTTATAGTATGCTAAAGCGAATTACATCTGACCAATAAAAAACAAATAATTATGTTCAGATGAAAGGTCACAGCTGCCATTTAGCTGGCAAAGTTAAGGCTATTAATTGTATTTAAACCAGATGATTGTTGTGAATTTCAATGCTATAAGTCGCAGTAAAGGTTTTATTAGGGTTTAATGATAAGATACCTTCTTTGGTTTTTAAATCTTGGTTCGTGTCTTCGTGGTCTGCAATGCCCAACCAAGGTTCAATACAGACATAGTTGCCCGTTGGTTTTGCCCATATCCCTAAATAGGGGAATTCTTTATATTTTACAGTAAGAATGGCACCATAAGTATCACTTTTTAACGTTACTTTGTGTGACTTTAAATCTTTAAACACTAAGGCGTCGTCATTAAACAAAGCATGGTTTAAACGTATTGTATTTGTATTATTGAAAACAGGTTTGGTGTTTGAAGAGATTAATCCATTTTCCATATTAATAAGTTGTCTTACCGAATGTTCTTCGTGTTCAAACTCTAAAGAATAATCCTCATACTGTTCATTTTGATAAACCGGACATTTAAATGCGGGATGTCCGCCAACCGAAAAATACATGGTTTTGGTGTCGCAGTTTTTAATGACATGAATCACGTCTATAATAGTATCCGTAAGCTTATATGTAATGTAAAATTCAAATTTAAAAGGATATGATTTTAGGGTTGTTTCATTATAAATTAACTTAAAAGTCAAACTATTGCTTGTTTGTTTATGTAGTACAATGTCTCTATTATGTCTTATAAAACCATGTTTCACAAGGTTGAATTCTTTTCCATTAACAAAATAATGGTCGTTTTTTAGTGCCCCAATGATTGGAAATAAATTGGGTGCATAATTTTCCCAGACCGTTGGGTCAGCGTTCCACATAAATTCGTTTATGTTTTGAACCGAGGATATTTTACATAATTCGGCGCCAATTTTATTTACGGCAATTTTAAGCTTGTTGTTTTCTAATGTGTACATAGAATGGGTTTTAAACTAAAATGCAAAATTTGTGATTTTTTAAGGAATCTAACTAACTTTACCCTATAATTTTTTTTGTTGAGAACTCGGTATATTCATAAAATTAAAAACACAGAATTATTTAAACGTAATTTGTTGGTATGGAGCCAGCAATTTGAGGATGTTGTATGGTTAGATTCCAATAAATATCATCAAACTTATTCTAGCTATGATGCTGTTTTGGCTGTAGATGGGTTAACGAGTATTCAAAGCAATGCCCAAAATGCGTTTAAAAATCTTAAGGAGTATCAAACACATATTAAAGATTGGATTTTTGGGTATCTAACGTACGACTTAAAAAATGATATTGAGACTTTAGAATCCAATAATTTTGACGGTTTGAAATTTCCTGAAATGTATTTCTTTCAACCTAAAAAATTGTTTTTAATTAAAGGGGCAACTATTGAAGTTAGGTATCTAAAGGCGTTCAAAAATGAAATAAAAGGAGATTTAAATGCTATTCGTCATTGCGAGGAGGAACGACGTGGCAATCTACCAAACAACATTAAAATTAAATTAAGGATTCACAAGGACAGCTACTTTGAAAAGGTAACCACCATGTTGGCCCATATACATCGTGGTGATATTTATGAAGCTAATTTTTGTCAAGAATTTTATGCTGAAGACATTGTTATAAATCCTTTGGAAACCTATTTTAAGCTTAATGAGATTTCAAAACCACC
>CAXBHA010000359.1:0-3830 GCA_963974955.1 uncultured Yeosuana sp.
CGGTGCGGAAACCATTCGTAAAGCGCACAAAGTGCATCCCGTTGCAGCGATTCAAAATCAATATTCGATATGGACAAGGGAACCAGAGCAGAAGGTACTGCCACTCTGTGAAGAATTGGGAATCGGCTTCGTTTCTTGGGGACCTTTGGGAACCGGATTTTTAACGGGGACCATCGAACCGGACGCAAAATTCGACAGCAATACCGATTTGAGAGCAACGTTTCCACGATTTACGCCTGCAGCCCTGAAGGCCAATATGCCGGTCGTGGATATGCTAAGAACACTTGCCAAAGAAAAAAATGCGACCCCGGTACAAATTGCACTGGCTTGGTTATTGGAACAAAAACCCTGGATAGTGCCTATTCCGGGTATGGATAAAATTGACTATATCGATGATAATATTCAATCCATCGGCCTGGAATTAACCCTAAATGATCTCAACTTCATTGATGCCGAATTGGCTAAAATCAAAATTCAAGGTGCAAGACTGGACGAAGGTCTACTTTCAATGTCAGAAGATCAAGTATCATAAAAATAAAAAACATGAAAAAAATATTCATCCCATTCCTAGGAATTCATCTTTTTATTTTAAGTACGATGAAAGCACAATCAGATGAAGAAAAGGTAATTATAAACTTATCCGACCAGATATTTGCATGGGAGGTGGCGGATAAAGTCGACGCCCTCGAGGACATTTTTCATGATTTGTTTATTGTGATGGGATCCGACGGGGCGGCACAAACCAAAAGGGAGTATATAGCGCTTCTACGAAGTGGAAATTTCATTCATAACGATAGAGGTGTTTGAAAGTACCGCATCGGTAAGCGAAAATACGGCCACTGTTTTTGGGAAAGGCAGGTTCAAAGTGACCGCTTCAGGTGAGAAAATTACCGTAGACCTTCATTACATTGAAGTGTTCACTAGACCAGATAAGAAAGGTAAATGGAAAATTATGGCCATGCATGCGGCCGATTTGCCGAAGTAATAACAGATTATTTTTAAAGTTTTTGAAAATGAAAAAACGAATATTAGGACAAGGATTAGAAGTTTCGGAACTCGGATTGGGTTGCATGGGCCTAACTTATGGTTACGGTCCCGCAACGGAAGAAAAACAGGCCATAGGTTTACTACAAAAGGCGTATGAGCTGGGAATCACTTTTTTTGATACCGCTGAAGCATATAGCCAAGGATATAATGAAGAAGTGTTGGGAAAGGCCTTAAAACCTTTTCGCGATAAGGTGGTCATTGCGACCAAATTCGGGTTCAAAAATGGCGATGCCGGCCAAGGTTTGGACAGCCGTCCCGAAAGAATACGCCAAGTGGCCGAAAATTCCCTGAAAAATTTACAGACCGATTATCTTGACCTCTTTTACCAGCATAGGGTAGACCCAAAGGTACCGATAGAAGATGTCGCCGGCACCGTTCGGGATTTAATGAACGAAGGAAAGGTAAAGCACTGGGGACTTTCGGAAGCAGGAACGGCTACCATTCGTAAAGCACATGGTACCCTACCGCTTACGGCACTACAAAGTGAATACTCCATGTTTTTTCGTGAGCCTGAAAATGAGATCATCCCCACATTGGAGGAATTGGGAATAGGTTTTGTGCCCTTCAGTCCTTTGGGAAAAGGATTTTTGACAGGGGCCATCGATGAGAACACTCAATTTTCAAAGGATGATTTCAGGAATATCGTTCCGAAACTTTCCGCTGAAAACAGAAAGGCCAATCAAGCGTTGGTGGATTTGGTAAAAGAAATCGCATTGGAAAAAGAAACAACTCCTGCGCAAGTAGCCCTAGCATGGTTGTTGGCACAAAAATCTTTTACAGCCCCGATACCGGGCACTACAAAAATTCACAGACTGGAGGAAAACGTAGGGAGCATAAATGTACAATTGGATAAAAATGATTTGAGTACTATAAAATCCGCCTTGGAAAATATACAGATTATCGGGGCGTGGTATCCGGAAAGTCTGCTAAGCAGAACAGGCAAATAAGCGAATGAAAAGTATCATTTTAAGCATGACCCTTCTTTTTTCTTTGGCAGGACCTGCTCAAAATAACTTGATCGAAATGCAAAAAATAGAGAGGGAAATCCTTGCAGTAACCGATAGCTTGACCAGATGCATGATCAATCGGGATTTGGAAGCCATGGACAAGATTCTAGATAAAAGTTTTACGTTGACCCATATTACGGGCTATGTACAATCCCGGTCGGATTGGTTGAAGGAAATAGAGGCCGAGACTATGAAATACTACAATTATGTGCCCCAAAGCAGGGATGTAAATATCGCTGGGAAGAAAGCGGAGGTAATCGAGCAAAACGTACTGGATGCCCGAATTTGGGGTACCTGGAACAAGTGGGGCCTACAGCAGACCATTCAATTGGAAAAGAGAAACAATACGTGGATTATTCTGAATTCAGTTGCCACTTTATTTTAGGGACTATGAACTCCTCAAATTTCACAAAAATAAAAAGTCATACTCGAATAGCCCAATCTCTTTTTAAGCAATTAATGGGTCAGTTTCCCATTACGGATAAAGGTCAAATTGTTCGATTGCGTAAAGCCTCCGATTTTGCAGGTAAATTAAATGTTCATGTAAACCATCTCAACAGAGCGGTCAAATTATATGTGAACAAGACGACTACCCAAACAATCAATGAGCATTTTGTCAAAGAATCCAAGCGATTATTAGAGGAAACGAATTGGTCTATCACCGATATAGCAAACGTCTTGGGATTTAAGGAGGGTAATCATTTTAGTTCCTTTTTCAAAAAACATACTGGGAAAAGCCCTTCTGATTTTAGGGAAAATAAAAACTCATCCGAATGATACGTTACCTATTAATCTTTGTGGTTTTGGTGATTTCACTAAATTCCTTTGCCCAATCTGATATTAAAAATCCTAATAGCATTTTAATAGTCTACCTGTCGAGGTCACTTTTTAGTGTTTAAAGGAGTTCAGAAAAAATCTTAAATAATTGATTTACAGTTGTTTAATTTTTTTTAGTTTCAAATGATATCATTTGAAACCATCTATTAGAGTTCACAAATCGTCAACATTTTTCCTAAATGTTTTCGTATTTTGTAATTGTTTATTTTTTAATCTGTTAAATAAACGATTTGTAGGTGATTTGACTTTCGTCCTTAATTAAGTTTAACTTAAAGACGTTTGTTATGCGTACTACTTCCACATTTTCAATCTTATTTTGGCTATACGCCAAAAGAATTAAGAACAATCAAGCTCCCCTTTATGCCAGGATAACCATAGACGGCAAAAAGCTCAACATTAGCCTTAAAAGAAGAATTGACACGCAACTATGGAGTCCTGAAAAGCAGCGAGTCAAGGGTTTGAGTGCAAACACCAAAAGTATTAATCAATACCTGAATGAAGTACATGCAAAGTTGTTTCAGTGCTATCAAGAATTAAGGGCAGATGATAAGCGGATTACTCCACAAACGATAAAATCCAAATTCCTAGGGGACGATAAGCCAAAGGAATTTACGCTTACTAATATAATTGCCTACCATAATGATAAAATGTTTTACAAACTGCATAGAAATACTTCAAGGCTCTATTTAATTAGTCAAAAATACATCCTACTCTATTTAAAAAAGGAATATAAGCTTGACGACATTGAACTATCGCTTCTTGATTATAAATTTATACTCGGTTTTGAAAATTTTCTACGAGGCCATAAACCAAGGCATTATCAAAAGCAGATTGGGAACAACGCAGTAATGAAACATATCCAGCGTTTAAGGAGAATGGTCACTTTAGCTTATGATATTGAATGGATTGGTCAAGACCCCTTCCGTAAATTCAAACAAA
>CAXBHA010000360.1:0-3823 GCA_963974955.1 uncultured Yeosuana sp.
CAAACCAGTGTCACAAAAATAAATTTTAGACGACTTAACCAATCGTTTCCCTATGTTTCTAAAAAAAGGCGGTAGCCTGAATAAAACGTAAGAAGCCTCCAGAACACTAAACCATTCCTGAATAGTGGGTACAGAAACTCCTATTTCGTTAGATAATGACGAGGCGTTGAACTCTGTTCCGGTTCTTCCTGCACATAGTCTTATAAATATTTGAAAACGGTTCAAGTCCTTTATATTTAAAAGTTGGCGAACATCCCGCTCTATATAAGTGTTATAATAGTTACGGCTTACATCCTGTACAGGAATGCCTTTTGCCCACACAACAGGATAACCACCATTAAGTATTAATGTATTGGTACTTACGTTAATCTTGGAGCTAATTTCTTTTAAGGATAGCGGTAATAAAGTCAATACGGCAGCTCTCCCAGCTAAAGATTGGGTAATACTCTGCAATAAGGAAAAATTACTGCTTCCTGTCATCACAAATTTTGCCTCTTCATTTTCATCTACAATTACCTGAATATAAGAAAACAACTCTGGTAAATGCTGTGCCTCATCAACAATCAAACCCGTAACATATTGTTCGAGATATGCTTTTGGTGCAACTAAAACCTGTTCTCTTGTGCTTGGATTTTCCAAATTTACATAATGGTAATCCGGAAACTCATGTTTACATAAAGAGGTCTTTCCAGACTGCCTAGGTCCGGTTACTACAACAACAGCGTACAAGCTGGACAACCTAATCAATTCGTCACGTAGTTGTCTCTCTAAAAAAAAATTTGATTTGGACACATTTAAAGTTTAACTTTAATTTTGTCTAAAAATACGATTTCTATGTAAACCATCATATCTTTTTTGTAGATAATTTTTAAGGATTATTAATGAATAACAGATTTCTACCTCGCGCTTTGGCTACTACTTTATTTAATCCCGGTTCATAAACCGGTAGTTTGTTTAAGTCTTTATCATTCCAAGCAGCTATTCTTGATGCATTAATATCAACAATAGTTACTTTTATATGTGAACATTTTTGTGCAACCACCGCCATGGTTGGGCCTCCTACTTAGCCTGCTCCGATGCAGCAGATGTTTTTTATTTTCATTTTGAAATTTTGAAAAGATAAAAATAGTAAAGATATTTAGAAACTGTAACAATATATAAGATTTATAAAAATATCTAAAATCATTTCTAATAACTCTTCAATCTTTCCGCTAGCAAATCTTTACATATAACAATCATAGCCAAAGGATAATTAACAAAATATCTTTTAAGAAGTTTGGGTTCATCTATAATTCGATAAATCCATCTTATATTGAATTTATTGAAGAATGAAGGATAATAGTTAATACCCTTAGCTGTTTGATGAATAAACCCTCCACATGAATAGCCAGCGCCTTGCCAACCTACATTTTTCAAATCTAATAAAAATTGTTCTTGATATGGAGTTCCCATACCACAAACAACAACATCTGGTTTGCTATCATATATTTGTTTAAGTACGGCTTGCCTTTCTTTAAAATCAAGAAAATATCCATTTCTGCACCCTAAGATATTTAATTCCTGATACTGGTATTTTACAACTTTTATAAAAGCTTTAATATCACTTTCTTTAGATCCAATGAAATAGATAGACTTTCCTTCTTTTATACACTCTTGAAAAACTAATGGTGCCAACGAAGTCATATCAAAACTTTTTCGTACAACTTTAATATTGAATATTTTAAATAATTTAACAAGTGATATTCCATCAATATAAACTCTATCAAAATCGGTTAATATTTCAGTCTTTCTTAAGACAGAATATGAATATGGATTTATAAATGTATAAATACCTTTATGCGTATAACATCCATCATCAATTTTTAACGTCAATCTCTTTATTTTATCTATCATTAACTAAAATTAAATATGATAATAAAAATGCAACAAGGAGAAGCCCTTTATGGATAACTAACAAAGATTCAAAATACATCGTTATAATTATTGTTACCATAAACGATACTAATAATATATTCTCTATTTTTAATGCATAAATAACTGTAAGCCCTATTATTAATACATAATTAATTAGATATGGCCATCCTCCTCCAATTAAAAACTCAAAATATTGATTATGCGCATGATATTTATTAATATATTCCCAAGATTTTATATTTCTATTGTCTTGGAGTGTGCTTAATTCATTACCTACTCCATAGCCAAAAAAGGGTAAATTCTTAAATAATTTTTGACTAGTTTCATAGTTACGCACTCGCGATGACTCTCCTTCAACACGACTTAATAATAGTTTCCCTGATGGCTGTAACAAAAACACAAAACCAATCACTGATAAAACTAAGACAGTTATGACTTGAAGCTTATAAATTCTCTTATTATAATAAAAAGTAATAATGAAAAAAGAATTAAATATTATAAGTACAGCTCCTGTTAACGAAAAATTTGTTGATAGAAAAAGCGTTAGAGTTAAAAACAATAAAGAAAATTGTAATCTTCTTGTTCTTGTTTTTAAAAAATCAATTAAAAAATAAGCCCAACATATATTAATAAAAACCCCATAAATTATAGGATTACTAGATAACATATCTTCAAAAGGAATTCCAATTCTAGAAAACAAAAAAGATTTATCATTAATAAAAAAATCTTGAATCCCTGTAAAAACTCTAATAAAACCAGACAAACTCAATCCTACAAAAAAAGATATCATAAAATATTTAACTTCAACAATCTTAAATATTTTTAAAGAAAAGAAAAGAACAAAAACAAAAAACAATAAAGGAAATGATAGTCTTTTAAAATCAAAATCATGTACCACTCCCCCATTAATAAAAAAAGAAAAAAGCCCTAGAATTAAAAACATGAATCCTAAAAAAAACAACTTAGTCATAAAATTATTATGACTAAAAAAGTCTTTTATTCGCATATATTCTTTTTTGTTAAAAAATATTATTAAAGAATAGATAATCAAAAATATAAGAGCAATGCTGCTCCAATTTTCTTTTAATGGTAAAGAAAAGGCGAATAAAGACACCAAAACTATATACCCCTTATTTGATACTCCTAACTTCATTACCAAACTAATAATCTTATATGTTCCTAAAAGTTAATAACAAATGCTTTTTTGTATTGATTTACCTCTTCATCTTGCCTGCTTATAACAAGAAAGAAAAGTAACCCCATAATAAAATAAATACTATTAAATGAGGAAACAGATAATCCATTAATAAAAACCACTCCAATAATTACAAATGCATGTTTGCTTTTATATTTTGCTACTTTTATAAGCTTAAATAAATACCCTATGATAAAAAATAAACCCAAGACTCCGTGATCATAAATAACTCTTAAAATATATGAGTGTAAAATAACAGAATAACATGTTCCATCATTTTTATAACTAAATAGGCTCTGCCAATAAGACAAAGAGCTACAAGCCTCTCTACTTAATGCCGATATTCGATCAGAACCAACCAAAAAATCAAAAAAATTCCAATCTTTTGTCTCATTTAAAAAAATCAATAAAAACTTAAACCTAACATTTTTAGTTAAGTCTATTTCTCCTCCTGTTCGTTGAGCTATAACACTAGCAGCAACTAAACATAGTGCAACAAATATTGGCACTAAATAAAATATCTTTTTTACTATAATATTATAATTAATAAAAAATAACACAAAAAACAGAATTATTAATCCAGATATCGATGCTGAAAGCAAAAAGGTTAAACCAATAATAAATTGATATATAAACTCAACTTTTCCTTTTAACACAAAATAAAGATAAAGTAATAATGCTAAAAACATCAGCTCAAAATTATTCTCATAAAAT
>CAXBHA010000361.1:0-3821 GCA_963974955.1 uncultured Yeosuana sp.
TAGGTATGAACTATCATGTTATTCACTTCGGCCCGCATAACAATATAGTCCCAATCAGTACAATTATACTGTACTAAAGACGGATGCTCGTAGTTGGTAGTATCCATATCCAAGTCAAGATTATACTTGGAAACGATACTTTTTATGGCATCTGAATCTTTCATATTTTGAAAGATGGCATTGTACCTCCCTTGGGTTAGATGAACAGCTTTGTCTTGACATTTTATAATCAATTGTGATTTATCTCCTTTTACCAAAAGACGTTGGGAAAGAATAATGCCTTTGAAAACCTTTTTGGTTTTATCGATATAGCCTAAGGCTATTTCAATGTCACTCCCGGGAATAAAATCTTTGCCCTCACTATTTGTAAATGGTTCGTTTACGACCCCTATTGCGCCACCATCTTGTATAACAATTGAAGCGAACCCAATTCGGTTCACCTCCATTTCAATCATTATTTCTTGAACTTCAACAGTATCTTTTATCTTACTTCCATTGATGAAAATGTCAAAATCAATAATATCCTCTTGTTGTTGTAAAAATTCTGCCATAGTACTTTTAGTTATAAGTGAAATATAGTTCGATGCCTGTGCTTGTTAATTTCATATGCGATTTGGAATGATCAACGGATAATAGTCCTCAATTTTATGGACAATCTTAAATCATCATCATACCTAGTCTTTTTTGAAATTTCGATATTTTAAAGTCAAGGTTTCAATGGTCAAATCATTACTAGTACTGTTCAATGTTGATAATTCCCATGATATCGGATAGGCCTTAATAATACTCCAAGATGCCAAACTACCCCCATTGGCACCAAGTAGTTGCAATTTGATATCCTTAGGGTCGAATTTGAAGTCTTCGAGAGCATTTTTACACCAATTGGTAAGCTTTGAATTATGCAATAGACAACGTTTTAATACCAAGTCACTATATGTAGGGGGTTTAGGAAGGTGATGCACAAAATCATTTTCTCCTCCTTCCTTTCGTTCCTCCGTTCCTAGGGTTACCTGCAAACCCGATACCTCTTGAAAACTACAGTCCATATCAGGAAAACCTGCGAATTTTACTGCAAAATAAAATGCCGTTGGCGGCGCATAGTCAGAGCTAAAAAAATTGTCGTATGCCATACATTTTATCCGTTAGAAATTGTTAATCCTTCATGCGCTATTTCTATGGTTTCTACCGCAACTTCACTACCGTCTGATTTGAGATCGGTAGATGTTATTTTTGAAGGCCAAGCATTTAAAAGGGTCCAGGTCATGGTGGGGTTGCCCCCTTCATCTAACAACTTAATGACTACATTTTGCCGTTCAATAGTGTTCATTTTTATTTTTACGAACCAATCCCAAAAGGCATTGTCTTTGGCAAACACCCCTTTTTTCATGGTTACCTTATTACTCTTTATCATACCGGGCATACTTATTTTTGAAAATACCGGGCTATTACCATGTCTATATTCAATGGGTTCTGATTCTATATCTAGACCACTTACTTCTTGAAAAGGGATATTGGTCGTAGACCCCCAGTCAACCATAAAGTAAAACTTTGGTAAGGGCCAATTGGAATCTTGTGCTTCTCCTGCCATACTATTTTATTTTTTTGATTTAATTGAATTATTAAGATTTTTGCATTTGTTGTTCGAAGGTCACGACAATGAATTCTGCGGGTCTTACAATTGCCAATTTGATTGATACCAGCATTTTTCCTTCCAAAATGTCTACAGCAGTCATTGTATTACCAAGTCCAATTTGTACATCAAAAGCATCTTCTGGTGAAGAACCTGCCAACGCTCCTTGCTTCCATTTTTGTGTTAGGAAATTAATAATCATACTTTTTACAGTCACCCAAGTATTCGCATCATTTGGTTCAAATACATAAGCTCGTAGGGCTAGTTTTATAGATTGCTCCAACATTATCATCGTTCTTCTAACGTTAATGTAACGCCAGTCTAAACTGTTCCCGTCAAGTGTTCTGCCTCCCCAAACTAAAGTGCCTACGCCGGGGAAAGTGCGTATAGCATTGACAGATTTTCCTGAAAGCGCATCCACATTTAAATTTTCCTGCTCGTCATGGGTAATGTTTACGGCGGGTTTTATGACACTGTTGACAGAAACATTGGCAGGAGCTTTCCAAACCCCGCGATTATTATCGACAGCAGTGTATATTCCTGCCATGGCAGCTGCAGGTGGCAATAGGTTTATCACACTCTTGATTTCATTCAAAATACTCACATAAGTCGGGCTGGTCGCTACTAAGCCAAGATGAAAATCGTGCTCTTTATTTTTTATATATTCGGGTAATAATGCTTGGACCTTGTCCTCTTCCAAATCCGGATTTTCCACTTCAAATACTTTTTTGAATCCATTATCATCTTTTGGAAAATCAGCTAGTATTTGCTTGGCGGCTGCTTCTGGAAATACCGAATTTAGATCTACCGAATTGTCTAAATTTTTAAAGGTAAGCTCTCCATTCTGAACTATGTTGGTTTCTAACCAAGGATGGTAGGCCGCAGCATAACTCAGGTTTTCAGTTCCAATCTTATCCCTAAACTGTTTAATAACATCTACTTCTATTCTTTCTTTATAGCCATCGTAAACATCGAGTATCGCCACCCTATTTTGCATCTTGGCACAGTGAGCAATCGTTAGTTGATAGAGTGCATAACAAGATTCCATCGAGAGATTGACCGCATCCGGCACCAGCACCATAGTAGGTTCCTGTTCTTTTTCTAGGGTTTTAAGTCCGCTTTCAAAGTCGGCTAACTTTAACTCTACTTTACCATCTTCGTCAAATGTACCAACGGATAGAATGTAGCAGGTGCTACCTCCATTGGCATAAAAAAGTTGAATGGCATTGTAAAAAAACAGCTTGTGGTTGCGTACATAACTAATAACCACCTCCTTGCCATCGATTTGAACGGAATGTTCACTCTCAATAGCATCAAAATCAAGATTAAATTTCGGATCATTTCCATGCCCAAAAAGCTCCACGAATTCTTTAAATGAAGTGATTCTTACTGGGGTGTTCGCCAAAGACTGCCCGTTGCGAGTTGCATTTTGGGTATGGCCTATAAATGCTGGAATAGCAGTCGCTACTTCTACCACGGAACCTGGAAAGGCATTGACTTCTTCGATGTATACTCCTGGTTTCTTTAAATTTTTAGCCATAATTTCTCAAAACGAATGTTTTATAGATAAATGTGTGAATACACTGTTTTTCTATCACCATAATGAAGCTGTTCAGGAGATGGCAAAGGCAAAGCAGTAATTACAACTTTAGGGTTTGGCTCACCCTCATCAATCAACTTGAAATGGGCATCTGAATACTCCAATAGGGGTAACGCTTCTTTCGATTCAAACATCAATGCTTTACTGTCAGAAACTTCCTCTTCTACAGGAGGGCCAAAAATCCGTTCTTGCGTATCGCTTATGATACGGAGGTTATTGAATTTCCTGTATGCCGGGTCTGCCAAAAAATACTTCCAAATGGTTTTTCTTGTCTTAAAATTCAAAGCATATGCTTGCTTTCCATTTTGCTGGTACGTTTCAAAAAGTTGCGACACAAAGAGTTCAACAATACCCAAGGGCTTTTTCCAAACAGAATTTGGATTATAATAGACCCGTTCCCTTTCGACGCCATCTACAAGTATCCGTATCATACCCTGTGGGAGATTCGAAATTAAGAACGTCCCTGGACTGTTCGACGCACGCACCTTATTGGAAACATCATATCCCAGCTGATCTATAAATTGGTATGACTTGGTGGAATCAACCTCTGAAACGGTAAATTCTCCAGTGCTTAGTTTGCAACTATCAATT
>CAXBHA010000362.1:0-3814 GCA_963974955.1 uncultured Yeosuana sp.
TCCATTCTGAATGACAAAAATGGTATTATGAATGAATACGGACATTCAAAAATTTTGTACCTTTTATAGTATTACTAAAGACTGATGACATAAGTTTTCAGTCTTTATCTTTTTATGTCAATAGAATTCAAAACATATCATACAGTTAAAGATCTTCCAAAAGATGAATGGAATGGTTTAACAAGTCATGATGTTTTTTTACAAACACAGTATTTAGACGCATTTGAAAAAGCCTGCCCAAATACAATTTGCTTGTATTATATTGGTGTTTTCAATCAAAATAAATTAATAGGAATCGCGGTTATACAAAGGGTGGAGCTATATTTAAAAGATATGTTTAGACACGATAATGCGTCCTGTTTCAAGGAATTTGTACGAAATACGTTGTCAAAAGTGCTTAAAGGAAATATTTTGGTAGTTGGTAATTTAACACATACAGGGCAGCATGGTATTTTTTTTAATCCTTTCGAAATTTCTCAAGCTATTTTTTTAAATAAAGTTTTTGAAGCCTGTGAGGCATTGAGTAAATGGATAGAATTAGAAAAGAAAAAAACCATACGCTTGATACTTTTTAAAGATTATTTTAAGAACGATTCAATTCATTTAAATAGTAAGGCGTTTGAGTCACAAGGGTTTTATAAACTGCAGGTTCAACCGAATATGATTATGGAACCTAAGGAAACCTGGTTAAAAGAGCAGGACTATGTGACTGATATGACTACAAAATATCGCACGCGATTTAATCGTGCCCGTCAAAAAAGACAAAACATTATCGTAAAAGAATTAAATCTTGAGAATTTAAAACATCATTCAAATACATTCTATAAGCTTTATTTAAACGTGTCGAAAAATGCTGCCTTTAATACATTCATTCTTCCAGAGAACCATTTTTTAAAATTAAAAGAACACTTAAAGGATGACTTTAAAATTTTTGGATATTATTTAGACAATCAGCTAATAGGATTTTATACACTTATAATTAATAATAAATCGTTGGAAACATATTTTTTGGGCTATGATTGTGAACACCAGTATACGAACCAACTGTATTTAAACATGCTTTACGATATGGCATCATTTGCTATTAATAATAGATTTGCATCGGTTGTTTACGCACGTACCGCTATGGAAATAAAAAGCTCTGTTGGCGCAAAGCCCAAGACAATGTTTGTGTATTTAAAATGCACAAATAACATCGCAAATGCAATATTAAAACCAATTTTTAATTTAATGAATCCTTCTCAAGATTGGGAAGAAAGGCATCCATTTAAATAAAAAAGCCCCTTATAAATAAATTTAAGAGGCCTTTTTAGGCAGTAGTTGTAAAACTATTTTTTCGGTCCTTTATTTTTGGGTTGGGCATTTTTCATGGCCTCACCAATTTGATTGCTTGCTGTAAAACTGGCCACCATGTCATTAAGCATATTACTTCCTGCTTGAGGTGAATTGGGCAGTAAAATTAAATTACTATTTGTTTCGCTACCAATAGCCTGTAATGTATCGTAATGTTGGGTTACAACAATAAGCGCAGAAGCTTCTTGAGAGTTAATGCCAACGCGATTTAAAACATCTACAGATTCTTCCAATCCGCGAGCAATTTCTCTACGTTGGTCGGCAATTCCCTGTCCCTGTAAACGTTTACTTTCTGCCTCTGCCTTAGCTTTTTCAACAATCAAAATACGCGCCGCATCCCCTTCATATTGTGCTGCTGTTTTTTCTCTATCGGCAGCATTAATTCTGTTCATTGCTAATTTTACTTGGGCATCTGGGTCAATATCGGTAACTAGGGTTCTAATAATATCATAACCATATTCTGCCATGGCATCATTTAATTCTGTTTTTACAGCAATGGCGATATCATCTTTTTTCACAAATACATCATCTAATTTCATTTTAGGGACTTCAGCTCGAACCACATCAAACACATACGACGTAATTTGTTCGTGCGGATAGTCCAATTTATAAAACGCATCGTAAACTTTTTCGGAAATTACTTTATATTGCACAGATACTTTAAGTTTTACAAATACATCGTCCAAAGTTTTGGTTTCAATGATAACGTCTAATTGCTGAATTTTTAAGCTTAATTTACCAGCAATTCTATCAATCAAAGGGATTTTAAATTTTAATCCAGATTGACGGATTGCTTCAAACTTTCCAAAACGCTCAATAATAGCGGCAGTTTGTTGTTTAACGGTAAAAAAGGAGGAGATCAAAATGATTAGTCCGAAGAAAATAAGAATAAAAGGAATGATTTGTGCCATGACAATTTTTTTAAAATTAATTAGAAAATTAAGATACAATAATTATGCTATGTTTGGTCGTTTAAACCAGTTCAACAAATATATGCATTATAAACGTCCTTTGCTATTAGTAGTTGCTACGATATGTTTTGTTACATAAAAGTTTTTCTAAAAAGAAGGAAATAAAACCGTATTGGTTTTTAGGTGCCATTTTTTAATTTTATATGTCATTTCTGCGAATCCCGATAGTTATCGGGAAGGAATCTATTTACGAGCATTAACCACATTCTCAATCCGCTTGACCGTTTCCACTTTCCCAATATAGAACATAATATCAAACACATCAGGCCCTTGTAGACTTCCAACTAGGGCCAAACGAAGAGGCATCATAACTTTACCAAAACCAATTTCTTTGGCCGTAATCCAATCTTTAATTTCTTTTTGAAGATTTAAAAGACTAAAATCTTCAATAGCATTGATTACTACAATCAGATCTTTAAAAATGGACCCTGTATCTTCTTTAAAAGCTTTTTTTACCGCTTTTTCATCATAGAATTCGGGCGACTTAAAAAAGTAATGACTTAACTCCCAGAAGTCTTTCACAAACGTGGCACGTTCTTTAACCAACCCAATTACCAAAGCCACGTAATTTACATCTACGTCATTTCGAGGAGCGCGCTCAGCCTGCACTGAGCGCAGTCGAAGTGTGGTAATCTCATCATTAGGGTCAGACTGCTTCGCTTCACTCGCAATGACGCTTAGTTTTTCATCAATAATTGGTTTAAATGATTCTGCTAATTTAATATCACTTTGCGTTTGCATATATTGATGGTTAAACCATTTAATTTTTTCGGGATCAAAACGAGCGCCGGCTTTATGTACGCGATCTAATTCAAAAGTATTTATTAATTCATCTAGATTAAATAGTTCTTGTTCTGTTCCAGGATTCCACCCTAAAAAAGCCAAAAAATTTATCATGGCTTCTGGAAAGTATCCATCTTCTTTATAGCCTCTTGACAGTTCACCAGTTTGTGGGTCTTTCCATTCTAAAGGAAAGACAGGAAATCCTAATTTATCACCATCTCTTTTACTCAGTTTGCCTTTTCCTGTGGGCTTTAGTATCAATGGCAAGTGTGCAAATTCTGGCGCCTCCCAACCCAAAGCGGTATATAACTGTTGGTGCAATGCCAATGAAGGCAGCCACTCTTCACCTCGAATAACATGAGTAATTTCCATTAAATGGTCGTCCACGATATTAGCTAAATGATAAGTTGGCATGCCATCGCTTTTAAACAGTACTTTATCATCTAAAACATGGGTGTCAATTTGTATCTCATCACGAATAATGTCTTTTAAATATAATGTTTCATCTTTGGGAGACATAAATCGAATCACAAATTCATCACCATCAGCGAGTTTTTTTTCAACCTCCTGTTTTGACAGCGATATGGAATTATTTAATTTTTCTCTGTTGTGCCAATTATAGATAAAGGTCTTGCCTTTTGCTTCGTGGTCTTTTCTGTGAAAATCCAATTCTTCAGCTGTGTCAAACGCATAGTAAGCATTACCAG
>CAXBHA010000363.1:0-3808 GCA_963974955.1 uncultured Yeosuana sp.
ATTCGTGGTTACTTGATTATCTAAATTTTTCAAAAATAACTGATACGAAACTGTATTGGACGAATCATTCCAATCGAACGTAACGTCACTTTCAGTACTTGTAGCATTGGTGCCTTCATTACATTCTGAATTTTCATTTGGAAAAATTAAAGTTGCAATTCCTGGAGGGTCAATAACCACTGGAGGTGTTACTGGACTGTCACCATTTCCACTACAACTAATAACAAAAGGGAAGCAGATCAATCCGTTAATGGCATATTTAAATAACTTTCTCATTAGTTCTTTATGATTTTTAAACTTTTAACATCACGACTAGTAGTCACATTTAAAACATAGATGCCTTTTAAAAAATTGGATGCATCAATTGTTAGATTATTTTTATGCGTCTTTTCACTATAAATTTGTTGGCCTAAAATAGAATAAATAGTGATGGTTACTGGCTTAGAATTTAAATTCCCTAAATAAATATTAAAAATATTATTGGTAATTGGATTTGGGAAAACCTTTAAATTGTCACCATAAAATATCGTCTCTGTATAGATGCCTTGACAAATTTTATCTCCTTCAACACTAATGGTGTTGATTCCATTTACTAATTCTAACTCAATATTAGAAAGGAATGTTTGCGTGGTTACACCATTTAAAGTTACTTTATAAAGCGAGCTTCCACTCATATCAAGTGAAACAGAATTTTTGGTATTACTAACTTTTGAAAGAACTGATAAATCCTCTGGTTCGGTAATTGTAACTTTAAAACACTGTTCATAACTTGGCTGTCCTGCAACGGTGATGCATACATTATAATTTCCGGACTGTAAATTCCCGGAAGTATAACTTGATGTAAAGGGTTCAGAACTATTTACGCCGTTACCAACAATTGAAACGGTATAATTTAAATTTTGGGATGCGACAATACCAATGCTTCCATTATTACTATTTCGACAGGTTTCACTGATAACTTCCAAAGCGAAATTTGTCGATGGCAATGTATATACTTCACAACCATTAACATCTACTGTGGCTCCTAACGGTGTGCTACTACAAGAATCATTAGCATTTACAACCCCGTCACTGTCAAGATCATTAGGGTCGATAACCGGATAATTTCCATATACTTTAAATTCGCCTGGAGCCAAGGACATTAATGCTGATGTGTTTGAAATCTCTGTAGGATTGTTTTTATCCAATAGATTATACCAAGTTCCGGTACTTGGGAAATTTGGATTCACCGATTGCGTCGAAACATCAAAATTAGCAACAATAACAACATCAAAATCCCCAACATTATCATTCAAATTAATGCGTTTTACAAGGCCGTTTAAACTAAAACTAAAATCGTCTGTATTAAAAGTAGAAGGAAACCGTTTTTTTAGCGACATCATTTTTGCAGTAACATTATATAACGCTACTCTGTTTGTCTGTGTGTCATAACCCAGTGTCCAGGCAACAGGTTTTCTGTCTAATCTACAGGATGAATCTGTAATGTCGTTTGCGCAATTTATACTTTTATCGTAACCTAATTCTCCAAATTGCCAAAGCATTTTAGGACCTGGTATTCCATAAAGAATGGCCGTTGCGGCTTTTTGTCTGTCTAAGGCAGTGTTTAAATTTTTAACATTGTAAGTTCCATTGCTGTTACCATATGCTAAATTTCTAACCATTAACCGTTCTTCATCATGACTTTCCATATACCCCACAAGGTTAGGGTTATTCCAGCCTCTGCTTTTGTAAGATAAAGAGGAAACATCGGCACCCGACGCAAAACCCATTGTGTTTTGATTGAAACTATAATTTAAATTTCCCCAAAGCATAAAGCCAAAATTGGCTAAAACAGTTTCTTCTGAATTATCGGCTAAATGTTCTAAAATTAAGTAGGCATCTGATGAAACATTATTCCAAATATAATTTGCATAATCTTCTAGAATAGCAACTCTGCTCGCATCGTAATTCCCCCAAGCCGCAACATTATTTGGGTTATTTGTTTGCGTAAATCCTTTTGAAAGATCAACTCTAAATCCATCCACTTTAAATTCGTCAAGCCAATATTTTAAGGTCTGTTTCACATAGGTTTTTGTATATAAACTTTCATGGTTAAAATCGTATCCAACATTAAATGGATGTGTTGCATCTGGGTTAAACCAGGGACTGTTTGCAGCGGGTTTATTGTTGGCACTATCCCAATATAACTGTACTAATGGGCTTTGACTAAAAGCATGATTGTAAACAACGTCCAAAATCACGGCGATTCCACGGGAATGACAAGCATCTACAAATTGTTTTAAATCGGTTTGTGTTCCGTAGGCTTTATCTAAAGCTCCATGAAAAGACACATTGTAACCCCAACTATCATTACCTTCAAATTCGCTAACAGGATTTAACTCAATAGCATTTATGCCTAATTGTTCTAAGTAATCTAAATGCGTCAGGGCGGCTTGAAAAGAATCAGCTTCGGTAAAATCCCTAATTAACATTTTATAAATAATCAAATTATTCATATTAGGTTTTACATACGAATTAGATTGCCATGTATAAGGTGTTCCATTCATTTTAAAAGTAGAAACAATACCTGTCGTTTTTCCAGTTGGGTATGGCATTAAATTAGGATAGTTTGTAGATGGGATATACTGATCGTTATTGGGGTCAAGAATTTTTTTGGCATATGGATCGGCAACTTTTAGGCTGTAGTCCACATAATATTGATACGCATATTCGGTATCAGGGTCCAATGTATTAACCGTTAACCAAAAGGTGTCATTATCTCTATTCATTTGATAAGTGGGGTTGAGTGTCCAATTGTTAAAATCCCCAATTAAAAACACATCTGATTTTAAAGGCGCCTGAAAAACAAAAGTAACAGTGCCATCGCCATTATTGTTAAAACCATTTTCTAATCCTGCTGGCAATGTTAGGTTTTGAGTAGGTGTTTTTACATAAACCGAAACTGTTTGTTGTGCGGTTTCTATGTTTTGAGTAGCAATTGCGTCAATAGTATAACTTCCTGTAGAAGTAAATGTATATGGTGACGAAATTGTAGTTGTACTTGATTCTGTTTTTACTGAAGTATTATTTACTTTTAATTCTAAATCTGCAGCAATACTGGACGTAGCACCAATGGTAATATTGTCGTTTAAATTATAGACAGCTTCATTTAAAGGGTTGGTAATAGTAATGTTTAAGCCTTGATCGTAAATTGGAATATAAATATTGCTGGTTTGGGAATTTCCGGCGCTATTTCTAAAAACAAGGGCAATATCGGTAACCACTTCATTGGTTTCAACACTGTAATAGGTTATAATATCTGGGCTTATTATTAATTCGTAAATGTCTGTACCGGTTCTTGTTAATTTAGGTTGTGTTGTGTTACTGGCCCAAGTTCCAATGACGTGTTTCCAATCATTTGTATTGGCCGAAGCCGTTGTTATGACACCAGTGTGGGCATACACATCTCCGGTATAGCCGGCCAATGGTGTTCCTGTCGCATTAAATGTAATGGTTATAACATCTAAAACTGTTGGAAGAACGGGTGATGTTGTGGTTGTTTGCGAAAATGATAATGAAACAAACAATAAAAAAAAGGCAGTCGTAATTTTTTTCATCTGTTTATATTTATTTGTTTTTTTATTTGTCAGATGGAATGCCCTGTTAATCATATCGGTTGGTTTGCAAATTGTTAATGGGCATTTCATACATTTAAATTTTTATAATTTGCTGAAAACAAAGAAATTAAAAATTTCTGAACATTTAGGAATTCGCATAAAAAAATTTTGAATGTCCGTAATTTGTCATAAGTCTGAAAACATAATAATTT
>CAXBHA010000364.1:0-3778 GCA_963974955.1 uncultured Yeosuana sp.
CTTATTTTTCTAATGAAGAAAACCAATGCTGTCACTAAAAATAGTGAATTAACTTCAGTTCTGAACACTCATTTACAAGGTAAAATCAATTTAGCAAGACTAAAACTCATTTCACATTTTGTTATTGCTTTGTGCAAAGTGCAAACAGTTACTTTCGAGAAGCTTGCCAATGCTTTTGATGCCCAATCAGATCCAGATTCGTCCTTGCGGCGCATACAACGCTTTATCGCAAGCTATAGTTTGGATTCAAATCTTATAGCGCGTCTTGTTTTTAATCTTCTTCCTGCCCAAGACAAGTTCATTTTAAGCATTGATAGAACGAACTGGAAGTTTGGCCAAACCAATATTAATATTTTCATGCTTGGAATTGTTTATAAAGGTGTTGCTTTTCCGTTATTGTTCACAATGCTTGATAAAAGAGGAAATTCTAACAGTCGGGAACGTATC
Organism: uncultured Yeosuana sp.; assembly: GCA_963974955.1. Lineage (GTDB taxonomy): Bacteria > Bacteroidota > Bacteroidia > Flavobacteriales > Flavobacteriaceae > Yeosuana. Next base: position 448 of record CAXBHA010000364.1, read on the forward strand.
GATCTGATCAATAGATTTATTCATCTTTTCGGCAAAGAAGCCATTGAATCTGTTGTTGCTGACAGAGAATTTGTGGGTAAAGACTGGTTAGCGTTTTTAAACAGAAATAAGATTAGATATTACATCCGCATCCGTAATAATTTCAAGGTGTTTCTACCACATAAAAACAAAGAAATCAAAGCTTCTCATCTGTTTAATAGATTTAAAACCAATGAGTTTGTACATTACAACAAGATTGTGAGGGTAAATGGGCAGCTTTGTTATTTGTCTGGTTGCAAGCTAAACCCAAAGAACTTAAAACAAGATTTTTTAATCATCATATCATTTAATAAACCTGAAAATGCACAAGAAGACTATCAAAAACGATGGCAAATTGAAATGTGTTTTAAGGCAATGAAATCTAGTGGATTTGATATTGAAAAAACGCATCTACAAGATATTGAGAGAATAGAAAATTGATTTTACTCGTTATGATAGCCTTTGTGTGGTGTTATAAAATTGGAATATACTTGCACCAGATAAATCCCATAACTATCAAAAAACACGGCAGAAAAGCTAAAAGCATTTTTAAATATGGACTGAATTTCTTAGCTGGAGTTTTATTAAATGCTGAAAATCAATCTAATACGAATATATTTTATTTTTTGTCATGTACTTAGAAAAAGATTATAAAAAGCAGCCTTATGTGTTTAGAAAGAAAAGAAAAAGAATAGAAACACTTTTCTCGCAACTATGTGACCAGTTTATGATAAGACGTAATTATGCTAAGTCTTTTAAAGGATTTAAAACTAGAATACTATCAAAAATAACAGCTTTAACAGTGGTTCAATACATTAACAAATTTATATTTGATAGAAATATTAATAACATCAAAACTAGCATTATTTAAAATGCGCAGCGGGTTATTTTAATAAATTGTATTTTGAAGAGTCATTTATATAATCAATCATGAAAAATTGTTAATTTAAGCTTTAATATATGATTTAAAATAGCCTTTAGTTGTACATTTATTTGAATCCCTTTTTGCTCATACTTGCTTTTTACAACTATTTCAAATTCAAAAGCATCTTTATCTGTTTCAATTTCATTAATGTTAAACCAGCCTCCAGGGAAAAATATTTGTAAGCCGTGAAGATTATCTTGTAAAAAAAGTTCAAATTCTCCACTTACCCAATTTATAAATTTTTTGTATAATCTTTTATTAGGGATTGATTCCGTATTTGTTAATTCGAAATATTGAGTTGAATTAACAAATGACTCTTGTGTCGATGAATTCATTTTTTAATCTTTAAAATTTTTAAATAGCTGTTTTTATTCAAAATAATAAAATGAACTTCTTTGTTAATTATTATTTTATGAATGGATTTTGCTTCATTGTCATTAAAATAACTTGAATCGTTGTTATAAATCAATGTTCCTGATTTATCACCTAAAAGCACATATCCTTTAGAGGCATCATAACGAATGGCTTCAGCTTCTGCATCAAAAGCATTTCCGACCCCAAATATATCGAGATATCCATCATTGTTTATATCATGTGTTTCAAAACTTAAAGTAGGACTAAATTGCGCATAGACAGGAAGATTTCTGATTTCGAATTCGCCATTTCCTTTGTTTTTTAATAGAATTGAAGAAAAACTTTGAGCTTTAAAATGGTGCGCTTTGCTTAGTTTTTCTTCACCATAAATATCTGACAAAGTAGAAGCTGCAAAATCCTTATATGTTTTTAGTTTTTCATTTATAAAAGGCGTTTGTTGTGAGGAGCATTCTTTCCCTCGAACAGGAATTAAATCGCCTGTTTTAGAAACCTTGCTCAATGCAATATCAAAGGTTTTATTTTCATCAAAATAATCGGCATAAATATGTAATGGCTTCTCTTTTGTTGGATGAAATTTGTTGTTTTCTCCCCAATTTCCAATTAAATAATCGGGCAAACCATCATTATCAATATCAGCTTCTATAATAGTTTGATACCAACCGTTAATATCAGTAATTCCTGAAATTTCCTTTTTCTTAAATGTATTTTCGGTATTTTCATAAAACACAATGGGCATCCATTCGCCAACAACAATTAAATCTAAATCGCCATCTTTATCAAAATCTGAAAACAAAGCGTCATTTACCATTTGTAAACTTGATACATCTTGAATTTTTTTAGCGGTAACATCTTTAAATGTGCCATTAATATTTTCCAATAAAGACAATTTATAAACTAATGGATATTTACCATGAATAACGCCTCCAGCTACAAAAGCATCTTGGTCGCCATCGTTATCCCAATCGGAAAAAATCACTTTTTTTGTATTGTTTAACATGTCTGGCAATTTTGCTTTTTTAAAGATTCCTTTGCCATTATTTATGTATAATCTGTCTTGCAATAATTTGTTGCCTCTTTCAACTTCATAGCCTCCGGAAGCCACGTATAAATCGAGGTCGTTATCGTTATCAATATCTACAAATTTCGCATCGGTATCTTCAAATACTTTTTCAGAATTAAATAAACTTTGGTTTGTTTCTTCAAAAGTTCCGTTGGCTTTTTGAATGTATAATGAAGCAACGGCATCTTTTGCGTTCCCAACAAAAAAATCATCTAAACCATCATTGTTTACATCACCAACTGCAAGTGGAGAAGACTTTTCCGATTGTTTTTGAGGTAGTAATAATTGCAAATCAAAATCATTAAAATTATCTTCTTTTTGCTGAAAAGTGATTCCAATACTTGAAGGTTCTATATTCTCAAACAACCCTTTATTTTTCGAATTTTCAATGGGTTTTAAAGTGGCATTTTTATATGAAATAGTAATGGTTTTATTAACCTTTGTATTTGTAATAGTTTGAGTTTTGTTATCTGGCCATAAAACGGAAATACTATCAATTTGATTAGTGCTTCCCAAACCAAAATTCAAACTATTTGGGACTGAAGATTGATAGCCTCGGCTAAGAAAAAGCGTTTTAGATTGTTGTAAGCCTTCAGCATAAATTTTGATAGTAACGCCAATGCCATTTCTGTTTTTATCAGAACCTTCAAGCAAAAAAGAAATGTAGTTATTGGCTGCGTTGTTTCTATAAACGGATGCTTCATCTTGCTGATTATTTAAAACAATATCTAAATCGCCATCATTATCTAAATCAACATAAACTGCGCCACTTGAGTTTACTTTTTTATCAAAACCCCAATCTTTAGTCGTGTTTTTAAAGTTTAAATCTTTGCCATTTTGAAATATATAATTACTCAATTTAGTCGATGGCATCATACCAATGGCTTGGTCTAAAGACACTTTTTTTCGATTTTGAATATTGATTTTCATTTGGTTTCTAAAATCCTGATTCG
>CAXBHA010000365.1:0-3762 GCA_963974955.1 uncultured Yeosuana sp.
ATGTTAAGGAAGATTACTTAATTGAGGATATTTTACAGCGAAATTTTTTAAGCGGTGCATTAGAACGTCAAGAGCCCGCTGTAAAATTTGATTTTTATGAAGCATCAGAAAAATGGTTGAATAAAAAAAAGCCCTAACAGGGAGTTATGAAGATACAATCGCCTTTTGAAGAAAAATTAAATGCTTTAACACATGCCTTTGGAGCTATTTTAGGAATTGTAGCTTTGGTTTTACTCATTTTATTTGATTCACATAAAACCTCATGGAGTCTTTTTAGTGTTATTGTTTACGGATTTTCCATAATTATCTTATTTTCTGCATCGGCATTATATCATTCGGTTACAAATCAAGATAATAAACAATACTTCCGGATTGTGGATCACATAAGTATTTATCTCTTAATAGCGGGTACATATACACCTGTTTTGCTCATTACCTTAAGCCAAAGCTTGGGGAGGCCTTTATTTTGGGTGGTTTGGGGAATTGCGGCTTTTGGAGTGATATTAAAATTATTTTACACAGGGCGATTTGAAGCCTTTTCAACAGTATTGTATCTCGTAATGGGTTGGTTAATTATATTCGATTTCTCAAATCTTTCCAATGCTATCGGTAATGGAATTATATTCCTGTTTGCTGGTGGATTGGCCTATACGGTTGGCATTATTTTTTATGTCGTCCATCGTATTCCCTATCATCATATCATCTGGCATCTATTTGTATTGGCAGGTGCTATCTGTCATTTTTTATTGATTTTCTTTTATGTTATTTAATGTTTATTTTTAATCATGACCGAGTTTGTAGTAGCCACATCCAAAAAACACTTTAAAGAAATCGCACAGTTAGCGGCCGTTATCTGGCGCGAATACTATTCGCCTATTATTGGCAGCGAACAAGTGGAATATATGGTTAAAAACTATCAGTCAGCTGAGGCAATGCATGCACAGTATTTGGATGGATATCACTTTTTTATGGTGTATTATAACCATCAGTTTGTAGGGTATGTATCTATTAAAAAGCAAGAGAACAGTTTATTTTTAAGTAAGATTTATGTTTCAAAAGACCATCGAGGAAAAAAGATAGGAAAAACAGCTATCGCGTTTGTTGAATCAAAAGCGATTACCATGCAATGTAGATCGATTATTTTAGGTGTTAATAAATTCAATGCAAACGCTATTGCAGCTTATGGGACCATGGGGTTTAAAAATATGGGAGACATGATTACCGATATTGGAAACGGTTTTATTATGGATGATTACAAAATGGAAAAACTACTGTAATGAGTCTTCTAAAATATCTCTATAGTCCTCAAAAAACATCTCGAAAAGATTCATGTGCTGGTCAAAAAACACCATCACATCGCGCCAGGATTCTTTATTATGAATAGAAACCTTTTGGTTTAAAAGCACATAAATTCTAGAAATTTCCTTTTCGCTATCTAACAGATACGTTTCTTCAAAAATAGCGTCAGGTAGATAATCGTTTTTTAAAATGGTTTGTAATACTTGTAATTTTTCCCAATAATTAATGCGGTTTTCAAGGGAGTCTTCCAAATCTAATGCCACCAAAGCTGTTTTAGTATCAAAATGAAATTTAAAGCTAAACCCTTTTATTTTGGTATCGTACAAAATCCATTTTCTAGGGAATGATTTTCCAAAACCAGTCCAGAATCCTTGTCGTAAAAGGCGCGATTCTTCTTTACTAAACATCACATTAAATAGGCAATGGCCACCGCAGCAATAATGGTTATAAGCTTGGTTAAATTAAATTTATGGTTCTCATTGCTTTCAAATAAAATAGTGGTCGATATATGTAAAAAGATACCGATTACAATGCCCGAAAGTTCATAATAATAAGCCTGTATAATTTCAAAATTTGCCGATAAAAATACGCCTAACGGAGTCATAAGCGAGAATAAAACCATAAAAAATGCTATCTTAGATTTGCTTAATTCCGAAGCTATGAAAAACGTCGATAGAATAATTGCTACAGGCAATTTATGCACAATAATGCCGTAAATTAAATTATGGTGCGCTTCGATAGGGATGCCTTCTAAAACCGAATGAATACTTAAACTTACAAATAACAACCACGGGAATAGCGTGCTTTCCTTATTAAGATGTACATGTCCGTGTTCGGCACCTTTCGAGAAAAACTCCAAAATTATTTGAAGTAAAATTCCAATCATGATGAACAACCCAATCGATTTGGTGTGGTCGTGATATACTTCTGGAAGAAAGTTAAAAACGGTAATAGATAATAGAAAGGCACCGCTAAACGCCAAGAGCAATTTTAAGTTTTTTTGTTGCGACGGCTTTAAAACCACCACAATTAAAAACCCTAAAAGCACACTTATAACCGGAAGAATAAGATTCAACATACTCATATTTATTTAAAAATCATTATCAAACGCTCAGACGTATCCGGTTTAAATTTATTCAATTTGTAATTGCCAAAAATATCCAACAAATAGACACCCGCCTTTTCAAATAACACTTCAAAATCATGTAGGGTAAACGCTTTTACACGTTCCTGAAAGGCGTATTTTTCACCTTCATGGACAAATTCAATATCCTTAACAACACAACCATCTTCAACATAACGTTTTAAAAAAAAGGTAATGCCATCGACAATTTTCATTTCTTCGGATACCAAATTATTAATTACAAATTCAGAATTCATAAAATCAATCACCCCAAAACCACAGTCATTTAATTCCGTTTTAATGGCTTTAATGGTGTTAAGGTTATCCTCGTCATTTTCAAAATAACCAAAACTGGTAAACAAATTAAACACCGCATCAAACCTTTTATTAAAAGGGTTGCACATGTTATGAACTTCAAAATGCAAGGTGTCATTTTCAAATTGTTTTGCAAAATGAATACTGTTTTCAGACAAATCAGCACCTATTACATCATATCCTAAGGTATTTAAATACACCGAGTGCCGCCCTTTACCACATGCTAAATCCAAAACACTACCACCTTCAGGAATATTCAAATATGCGGTCAACGTATCCATAAACACATGTGCTTCACTATCATCCCGGTCTTTGTAAAGTATATGGTAAAATAGTGTATCAAACCAAGAAGAAAACCATTTTGTACTGTCTGTTATCATATTTTTTTTAAAGTGGTTCCCGCACAACGCGCGGTCAGGTCTTCCACTATATCTTTTTAAAAAACCCTCGCGTTGTCATTACGAAGAGAGAAACGACGTGGCAATCTTTTTATCGATTAGCAGATTGCCACGGAAAATAAAATTTTCCTCGCAATGACGTTTTTATGTTTTTTAAAAAGGATGCCGCTTCAACCCTTAACCTAATTATTAATAATCTTTAAGATTGCCGCAAAATTAAACTATTTTTGTAATCTATTTAAGATAAATAATGGAGAATAATTTTAACATGGTAGCCAAAACCTTATTTGGTTTTGAAGACTTATTAGCCAACGAACTCACACAACTTGGAGCACAAGACGTGAAAACAGGCATCCGAAATGTTAGTTTCTCAGGCGATAAAGGGTTTATGTACAAAGCCAATTTAGCGTTGCGTACTGCCATTAAAATATTAAAACCCATTGCGACCTTTAAAGTTACTGGCGAACAGGATTTGTATAACAAAATACATGAAATGCCTTGGGAAGACTATTTAAAATCTTCAGGCACTTTGGCGATTGATGCCACTATTCATTCCGAATTGTTTACACACTCCCTCTATATTGCCCAAAAAACCAAAGATGCCATTGTAGATCGCTTTCGGGAACA
>CAXBHA010000366.1:0-3757 GCA_963974955.1 uncultured Yeosuana sp.
ATTCAAATTCTTATTATTTAAGCTATTTTACAATTATTGTTCCAAAAGTATTAAAACAAAAAAACTCCATCAACATAAAATGACAGAGTTTTATGTTAAAAACGACTGTTATCATTAAAGTGTGCCTCTATTGGCCTGTTCGCGCTCTATGGATTCAAAAAGGGCCTTGAAATTTCCTGCTCCAAATCCTTTTGCACCCATGCGTTGAATAATTTCGAAAAACAAGGTTGGCCTGTCCTCTACAGGTTTTGTAAAAATTTGTAACAAATACCCTTCTTCATCGGCATCCACCATTATAGATAGTTTTTGTAGTTCGTTCATATCCTCTTGCATCATGTTTTTGTGTTTACCTAGTCTACGTGGAATATCATCGTAATACGATTGCGGTGGCGGTGGTAAAAATTCCACCCCTCTGGCCTTTAATTGACTGACCGTTTTAATAATATCATCGGTTGCAACTGCGATATGTTGTACGCCTGAGTCTTCATAAAAATCCAGATATTCTTCAATCTGCGATTTTTTTGCTGCTTTTGCGGGTTCGTTAATTGGGAATTTTATGCGTCCGTTGCCATTACTCATCACTTTACTCATCAAAGCAGAGTATTCGGTATGTATTTGCTTATCGTCGAACGAGAGGAAATTTTCAAAACCCATCACGTCTTCGTACCATTTTACCCAAGTATTCATTTGTCCCCAACCTACGTTACCAACCATGTGGTCTATATATTTTAAACCAACCGGTTCTGGGTTATAGGCCGACTCCCATTTTTTGAAACCTGGTAAAAAAGCTCCCTTATAATTTTTACGTTCTACAAACATGTGCACGGTCTCTCCATAGGTATAAATACCAGCTCTAACCACTTCACCATGTTCATCTTTTTCAACTACTGGTTCCATAAATGATTTTGCTCCACGTTTTGTGGTTTCTTCATAGGCTTTCCTAGCATCTTCAACCCAAAGTGCAACCACTTTAACACCATCACCATGCTTAACTATATGTTTATTTATTGGGGATTTACTATGTAATGGCGTTGTAAGCACAAGTTTTATTTTATCTTGTATAAGCACATAGCTTACAGAGTCTTTTGATCCTGTTTCCAGTCCTTTATAAGCATAGGATTGAAATCCAAACGCTGTTTTGTAAAAGTGTGCCGATTGTTTGGCATTGCCAACATAAAACTCAACATAATCTGTTCCTAAAAGTGGCAGAAAATCTTGAGCACCTTTAAATATTTTTTCTAAACCGTAGTTTACTGATTTTACTTGTTTCATATTAAAAAGCCCCTCTAAATCTCCCCAAAGGGGAGAAACTCAAAGCGGGGATTTGAGTTATTATTTTTAGAATATATTATTGCCACCATAAATTCCTTCCCTTTGGGAAGGTTAGGATGGGCTACAACCAAGATTTATGGTACTCTTCATCGGCTATTTTCATAGCCTCTTCGGTTACCATTAAAGGTTTAAAAGTGTCTACCATTACAGCTAACTCATCGGTTTTTGTTTTACCAATGCTTCGTTCAGCAGCTCCTGGATGTGGTCCATGAGGAATACCCGCTGGGTGCAAGGATATGTGACCCGCTTCAATATCATTTCTGCTCATAAAATCTCCGTCTACGTAATACAATACCTCATCTGAATCAATATTACTATGATTATATGGCGCTGGAATGGATTGTGGATGATAATCGTATAAACGAGGCACAAAACTGCATACTACAAAAGCATCGGTCTCAAACGTTTGATGGACTGGTGGCGGTTGATGGATGCGCCCTGTAATGGGTTCGAAATCATGAATTGAAAATGCATACGGATAATTATAACCATCGTACCCAACCACATCAAATGGATGAGAGGCATAAACCATTTCAATAATATCGCCTTGCTTTTTTACTTTAATTAAAAAGTCTCCAGTTTCATTATAAGTTTCTAATTCTTGTGGTCTGCGAATATCACGTTCGCAATACGGCGCATGTTCTAAGAGTTGTCCAAACCAGTTTCTATATCGTTTTGGGGTATATATTGGTCTATGGGATTCCACAATAAACAGTCTATTATCTGTGCTTTCAAAATCAATTTTATAAATAACACCACGAGGTACTAGTAAATAATCTCCATATTTAAAATCGAGATTCCCTAACATAGTCCTTAATTTTCCTGTTCCTTTATGAATAAAAATCAACTCGTCTGCATCGGTATTTTTATAAAAATAATCTTTAGTAGATTGCTTTGGTGCTGCTAATATTATGGAACAATCACTGTTAGTCAATACCGTTTTTCTGCTCTCCAAAAAATCGTTTTCTGCTTTTACCTGAAATCCTCTAAAGCGATAGGATTGAATGTTATTTGCCTTTGCAATTTTAGGAGCAACACTGTATTGCTTTTTTATTTCCTTAACCTGAGTAGGTCGTTGCTCATGATAACTATTTGTTGACATACCTTCGAACCCAATGGTACCAAATAATTGTTCGTAATATAAACTACCATCGGGTTTTCTAAACTGTGTATGACGTTTATGCGGAATGTTTCCTAATTTGTGATAAATTGGCATTTCTTTTAAATTTTAAGATTATAAATTAAAGTTTAAAAAATATAAGTCCTTAAACCTTAAAAAGATACGTAAAATTATACTAAAAATACGCTCATTCAGGATTTCTCTTGATGAGATAATGTAGAAATACTAACAAGTCTGTCCAATAAAGTTGCATCATCAACAAATATCGTAAAAAAATCTTTGAATGTCCGTATTCATTCATAATACCATTTTTGTCATTCAGAATGGAGTGAAACGAAATGAAGAATCCATTAAAATCAATGCGGTTCCTCCTTTGTCGGAATGACAAAATTATTATATTTTCAGACTTATGACAAATTAAGGACATTCAAAAAAATCTTATTCTAAGATATTGCGAATGCCTTTTAACCAATCATTAAGATTTGTTTGGTTGGTGTTAAACGCCATGCTCTTATTGCCATAAGGCTGATACTTTTCAAGACTGGTGACTTTAAAAAACCCAACTACCGGTATTTGAGCGGCACTTGCCAAATGCATCACGCCATTGTCTGGGGCAATAAAAACAGCTGTATTGGCTAAGAGACCGCACATTTCACGCACATCTTTACTGTAAAATGTTGGTGCCTTAAAATTAATTTTTGAAATATTTTCAATGGGCAATAATTCAATGACATTATACTTTGAAAAATCACTTTTTAAGCGCTCATAAAACGGTGCCCACCAAGCTTCATCATAAATTTTATTGCCTGTTGCGTTTGTGTAAATACAAATGGTTGGTTTATCATTTTTTACGATATCTTTTAAAATAACCTTACCATTATTTATTTCATCATCACTTAACTTAATGTTTAAAGTGGGAATAGGGTTGTTGTTTTCTGGAAATCCTAAGGTCTTTAAGTAGTTTCTTAATTGATATACCGGATATTTTGCTATATGATCATGATCATCAAACTTTGCCTGAAGTATATCATCAGTATCCCCAAAAACTTTATATGGTGCCTTTGCCACTTGGGTTGACAATCGTCCTGAAGATGAGTTTTTATCACCATTAATTACTAAATCGTAATCCTGTTTTTTTAATTTATACCAACAGATTATGTATTTAAACAAATTGCTAAAAGGCTTTCTGGGAAGTTGGATGATGTGTTCAACGTGTTGGTGATTTTGAAATACAAGATTGGCAACACCGCCTTTTACAAATAAATCAATCTTACAATCTGGAAAGGTATGTATCACTTCTTGAAC
>CAXBHA010000367.1:0-3753 GCA_963974955.1 uncultured Yeosuana sp.
AAAAGGGGGGTATATTCAACAAAGCATGGCTTGACGGACTTAATTCTATCTATAAGTCTACAGGTTTAATGTCGCTTGATGTAAAAGGCGATTTACAAAAATTTGATTTAAACGATATATTCGCATGCAAAACCGATAATTATTCTCAGGTTGACGGAGTATTGGTCTCAGTTATCGTCCCTACTTACAATGCAGAAGAGAGAATTGAATATGTTCTGCGTTCTTTAGAGGCTCAAACATGGAGTAATATTGAAATAATAGTAGTGGACGACTGTAGTACAGATCTCTCAACTACTGTTATTAATAAGTTTATTAAGAATTCTACTATTCCAATAACGTTGGTTGAATTGGACGTTAATTCTGGGCCATATATCGCGCGAAATAAAGGGCTTGATTTTGTCAAAGGCCACTATATTACAACTCATGACAGCGATGACTGGTCGCATCCTCAAAAAATTGAGCGACAAGTTATTGATATAATAAGACATAAAGGTGCTATAGGCTCTGTAAGTTCGTGGGCAAGGGTTACCGAGCATGGTGCATTTATCCCGTGGCTTACACAGAATAAAATTATACATACCAATATTTCTTCTCTGATGATAGATAGAAAAGTTTTAAACAGAGTAGGATGTTGGGACGAAATTAGAGCTGGAGCAGATACTGAGTTCTTTTTCCGATTAGTTAAAGCCTTTGGAACTAACGCAATTGTGAGGACTTCCCAAAACACACCGTTAGCTTTGGGGTTAGTAACGAATGAATCAATCACGCAATCAAGTTTGTACAATATCCGAACGCAATTCAGAGGGGTACGAAAGAAATACCTCAGCGCAGCGCAGCGTTGGCATGAGAGTACTACAAAACTATTCATGGCAGCAGGCGCGTCGCATCGGCCTTTTCTTGTACCTAAAATTTTAGATACAAGATCTTGTGAATCTCACGTAACAAATATTTATGACATGACTGATCAAGGCGGTGTTGTAGATGAGGCGTGGTATATAGAAAATAATCGGGATATTCAAGATGTTTTAATTGATCCCGTTACACACTTTATTGACCATGGAATTGCTGAGCATAGAGACCCATCTCCTAAAACTTCGCTTTCCTATCTAGCTTATAAACACTCGATAGATACTGCTTCATCAACAGATAGATATAAATTTATAACGTTACTTGAAAAAGAGAATTCTATTTCGTTAAACTGGCTTAAAGGGAAGCTGGATTATGATACTAACGCCACTACCATTTTAGTAGTTGGTCACGCTGCTTCAAAGGATATATTTGGAGCTGAAATTAGTTTATTAGATGTTTGCAGTGCACTTGTCAATTTAGGCTTTAATGTAATTGTTTTGATTCCAAAATTTAGTAATGTAAATTATATTGAAAATATATCGAATTTCTCATCGAAAATTTATATTTTCCCATATAGTTGGTTTCAATTAGGTAAGAGTGTTAGTGATGTGACAAAGAGATTATTTTTTAATATTCTTATTGAAGAATCTGTATCTATTTTGCATCTTAATAGTTCAGTTATATTAGATTTTGCTGAACTAGCAAAAACAATTAATATAAAAGTGGTTGTTCATCTGAGAGAGTTGTGGAATCACGATAAAAAACTTTGTAGTATGCTCGAATCCGAGCCCAGTGTAATATATAATAAAATCCTTAATATTTCGGATTTAGTAATTGCTAATTCTGAAACAACAAAAACTGAATTACTTGAATTTAATTTAATTGATAATGTTTATGTTGTTAATAATATTGTTGATAGTTCTTCACTTTCAAAAATACCTCTTGAAAATAAGCCGAAAAGACTTACCGTGGGTATAGTTAGTGATAACTCAGAAAAGAAAGGCATCTTTGATTTCTATAAAATAGCTTCGCTTGTTAAGCAAAAAGGAGGAAAAGTTGATTTTTTAATTTTTGGTCCAAATACACCAGAAATTGATACTTTACTGATGGGGAAATGTAAATTTAAAAATATCACTTTCTTAGGATATCATTCTCAGTTAAATGATATCTATTCAAAGTTTGACATTTTGTTGTCATTGTCGCATTTTCAAGAATCATTTGGCCGCACAATTTTAGAAGCAATGGCGTCTGGGCGGGTTGTTATTTCCTATAACTGGGGGGCAACCTCAGAGTTAATCAGTAATCAAGAAACAGGTTGGTTAGTTGAACATGGAGATATTAATCAGGTTGTAGATATAATTCTAGAAGTGCAAAATAATACTTCAATACTTTTTGAAATGGGAAAAAAATCTATTGCACGCGCAAACGAAAATTATGGCATTAAACGTTTCAATAAATGTATAGAACGAGCATACGCAACATTATTATAGCGGCGACTTAATTGATGAATATCTTGAAAAATAAGAAAGTTTATATTCATATAGGACCTCCCAAAACCGGAACGTCAGCAATACAAAAATTTTTAACAGAAAATTCTACGGATATAAAAAAATACGGGATATTCTATCCTTCTCATGCTATGGATTCTAATGGAATAAGCTCAGGAAACTTGTTGGAGATTTTTGTTAGAGATGATTTTGGGAATTTGACGTTTTCAGATACATTACTAGAACGGTTAATGTCAAAATTTGAAAAGTCATCTTGCAATATCTTATTGTTAAGCTCTGAGTTTTTTTTTAAAAATGTATTTTTAATTTTTGAGAAAATTCCGGAGGCGATATTTATAGCATATGTCCGAAATCCAGTTGAGCTTATAGAATCGTCGTATAACCAGTCTGTTAAACGGCATGGTAATACTATGAAGTTTGAAGCCCCCAATAGTTTAAATACGCATACATTGACTCTTTTAGAAAGAACAGTGAATCGGATTGGTCGAGAAAAGTTTATTCTTCGAGCTTATGGGGAACCTGAGTTCAAAAATGGCAGTATAATTGATGATTTTTTAGAATGTTTAGGGGCAAAGAATTATAGGTCTTTAAATACCTCAAAAATAATAAATCCATCATACTGTTTCGAGGCTTTGGAGTTTAAACGATGGTTGAATCAATATAACATGGAAGAAGTCTCATCACTTATCGATGAGGTTTTACAAACTTACGGTGGTAGTGAAAATTATTCATTGCTGAACGAAGCAGAATTTTTAGAGTATAGAAACCAAGCAGTTGATTATTTGCAGAAATTCAATTTTCGTTTAGATGTTGATAATTTGAACTCTTTAATCCATAGAATAAAGCAGGGCAAACCTAAACGTTACCGTTCACAAAAGTATGATTCTGCCTCTCTAGAAAAAGTAAAACTCTATATAAAAAATCATTCAGAGTTTCTTTACGTTAGAATATGTCAACTATTATACAAACATTCACATCTTAATATTTTTGAATCTGCTAGTGTAACTGATTTCATTGGAGCATATACTATTGATGTCATCGGTAGAAAAGTAAATTTATATAAACTTATTTTCTCTAAAACAAGCATCCGTTTTAAAATTCGATATATTAAAGCAATAATTTCATCAATACTCAAAGGTGATAAAAGCTATTATCGCGTATGGGCTATCGGTAAATCTCAGCTTAAAGGCGGAAATCAATTGAAATCTCGGCTAGGGTTGACTAATGAAATTAGCAACGTTGCATTATTAGTGGAGTTGGCAAATTTTAGTATAGTAAATGATAATCTAAACTTTGGTTATTTCTTGCTCAATGAGGCTTTGGCTATTGATGAAAAAAATGTGACAGTGTTAAATATGATTTGTGATGTTGAGTCTAAATTGAAAACCTTTGCTAA
>CAXBHA010000368.1:0-3745 GCA_963974955.1 uncultured Yeosuana sp.
AGAAAACCGATAATGTTGTCCTCTTTCCTAGATTCACCAAAATAAAGAGGGGGCATTATCAACTATGTTTTAACCTGATTGAGGAATTTCCATCACAATCGGAAGAATATAAAATTGTAGATGAATATGCACGATGTTTAGAAAATACCATTATTGAAACCCCAGAAATGTGGCTTTGGAGCCATAGGAGATGGAAACTGAGCTAGGGATGAATAGTGTTAGGAAGCTATATTAATTAGTACAGCAATTGAATTAGGAGTGTATCCAATTATAACCAAACTTTATAACTTAAACGAAATGGAAAAATTTATTTGGATTATAATGGCATTTATTGCTGGATCATTTCTTCCTATACAGTCCAGCATGAATAATAAACTAGCTAAGACGGGTGGTAGTCCTGTCCATGCCTCAATGATATCATTTGCCATAGGTTTATTAGCTTTAGTGATTTACATTCTTTTAACTTCTCAGAATGTATCCTTGAAAGGAATAAAAGGAGCTCCAACTTATGCATGGATAGGAGGAATATTGGGAGCTTTTTATGTTACAATTATTGTAATTGCCTTTCCTAAAATAGGACCAGGATTAACATTCGGGTTAGTAGTTACCGGACAAATGCTAATATCCATGCTGATGGAACACTATCAAATAATGGGAGCACAACAAATACCAATCAGTATTGGCCGAATTATGGGTATGCTATTAATTATCAGTGGTGTAATAATTATGAAGAAGTTTTGAAAATTTTTAAAATAATACTTCCATTAACGGTTATTAAAATAATAGCTGCGAAAAATTATACTAAATGGTGGTTTTAACAAACACGTCTAATACCAAGACAATGGGATATAATTTTTCTATGACAATAAAGCCTATTGTACACAATAAAGAACTTAAGAGAATCAATAAAATGAAGATACACATAATTACTACGGGTGGCACTATAGAAGGTCTCGAACACGAAACCCTTGGTCAATTTCAAACGAAATCGCCAATGTCCATTACCGAGCTTATGAAAAAGCTTGAAATACTTTACGATTATATTGTAAAGTCAATTTTTTTTAAGGATAGTCGATTTATCACGAATGAAGATAGACAAATCTTGATATCAGAAATATCAAAAATTAAAGAAGATAAAATCCTTATTACCCACGGCACTCTTACCATGGTCCAGACTGTCCAATATATTGGTCTGTATAACCTTGACAAAACCATTGTATTGACTGGAGCATTTATTTGAGGAACAGATCCTAATTCTGATGCTGTTGCCAACCTGAATTTTGCAATGGAAGCCTTTGAAGACTTAAAAAACGGAACTTATATCGCTATGCACAATCAAGTTTTCAATTGGGACAATGTTTTGAAGAATGTATCCGAGAATAGATTTGAAAGAATTATAAAAAGCTAATGAATGTTTGGAACCTCAATACATTGGACAACTTTTTTCTATCTACTCGTAGATACGTTCATTGTATTGTTTGCATTTTATCAATCTAAAAGGCTTAAACGTTCTGGTCTGAAACGGTATTTATACTTAGGATTACTGTACATTATTTACAACTTTACGGGTGGATTTCTACCTTTTGGAAGTTTTTCTGGACCTTTTATTCTACAGTATATCATTACTTATACAGTAGCTATAACACTTTGTATCTACCTTATTTATTATTTGTACAAGGAATATGATATTATTATTCTTCGGTTTCAGTTCTCAATTTGGAATATTTCTATTTTAGTTTCATTAAGCTTTTTAGTATTATTTCTTATTCCGTATTTTATAACTCAATCTCTATTTGTAGCAAGATTATTGTTTACGCTTCCAATTGCAGTTGTTGGATTTTATTTTATTTGGGCATTTATCGAAAGAATCAAAAAACACCCAGCTTCAAATTCCTTCACTTCTAGACGTAATACACTTTCTATATTTTCTGTTAGTTCCATTGTATTACTCCCTATATTGACGGCTATTGGGGATTATCAATGGCTGACATTTTCTGTTATGAATATTGCTTTTTATGCCGTAACAACTATTGAGATTGAACGATATCTTTATTTTCTTGAGAACAAAGGCAAAATGTTCGAAGTATTTGCACTTTATAAAGCGAACAAAAATAAATTAATCGACTCAAAATTAATTTATCAAAGTTTAACCCGACGAGAAATAGAGATTTCTTTATCCATTTTAAGCAAAAAGTCATACCGAAAAATTGGGAATGAATTTTTCATAACTGAACGAACGGTTTCAAAACACGCATCAAATATTTTCAAAAAAACAGGCGTAAAAAACAAAGTTGAATTTGTTAAACGGTTCACTAAAAAGAAAAAATGGACATTCTTTCCCTAACAGCAGTTATCATTGATAATAAAACTTGTTTAGTAATAATTTACGTACAAAAATACGTATGTACCCGTATTTAATTACGTTAATGTAATGCTGATTTAAATCGGCATTTTAATAGTTTTACTTTCTAATCTTAACCAATACGTCAATGACTGAAATAAAAGAAGTCATAAATTATTACCCAGTCGACCTACTGTTTATGGAATCAAAGTTATACACGCCACCCCGTAGTTAAAATTTTGCTATTACCCCATATGCAGTTTAGAGCTGTAAATATGGAATGTTATGAAGCTATTACTACTATCAAAAAAGCTCTTAAAAGAGATTGACAAAATAAAATCTTCTACACCAAAAATTACCGATCAAGCTCGAAAGGTTATTTTGTTATGCAGAGATTCACTTTCAACTTTTAGAAAAGAAATTTTAACAAATGGTTTTCAAAATCAAAACAAAGAAATTTTCTTTTTCAAAGAAATAAAACAAGTACCACTATTACAATTAATCTATCATAAAGAAATTTATTCTATTGAAGTCCAAATTCCTAAAGGGGATATGGATGAACAAATAATCTTTATTAAAAAACGATTAGCTTATTATAATAATTTTTTTCTGCAAAATATTGATTTTGGTCAATACATTGAATCGGGCAATAATGAGCTAGACAGATTTTATTTCACGAGACAAATGAATGATAGATTACCAACATCAACACCGTCCTGTCCTTATTTAATGGATCCCGAATTTAACACACCAAAAGATATGATGTTAGCACAATTTATGGCACTTCGACTAGCCAATCAATATGCAACATCTAAACTTAAAAATCTTTCTTTCTCTAATATGAAACCGCTTTCTAAAAAGAACATTGACCTTCAATGTGCAGCATCAAAAACGGATTTGGTAGAGCTAATTTATGCTTTGATAGCATCAGGTTCTATACAAGGAGATATTAAAGAGCTTACCAAAGCCTTTGAGTTAATATTCAATATTGATTTAGGGGACAGTTACAGAACATTTATTGCCATTCGTGGGAGAACTATCGACCCAACTAAATTTTTGGATAAGCTTAAAATAGCCCTTTTAAGACGAATTGAGGACACAGATAATTAAATTTTAAAAATTACTTTAAATGTTAAGAATACAACCAAGTTGACACCAACTTGGTTGTATTCTTTTATACATCTGCACATATTTTTTTTATACAAAATCCTCTTTTCGCACTTACAAATGGCATCAAAAAAGCACAATAAGAATAATGTTAAATTTTCTACCAGCTTGGTTTCAACTTGTGAATAAAATCCATCAAACTACCTCAATTTTGTAGAACGAAAGTCAAATCAGGTCAGGGGCTATCATTTTAGATGAAAGCAAAACGGTAGTCCCTTTCTTTTAATCCGTTCTATT
>CAXBHA010000369.1:0-3739 GCA_963974955.1 uncultured Yeosuana sp.
GTTCTGACTGTTTGTAATCTAAATTGTCTTCTGTTTCTAATGCTAATACGAGCGACTTTCTCTTTTCATCTACAAGTACGTTTATGAATAGGGAGTCTTCTTGAATTTTTTTCCAATCTTTCTGGTATTGGGTGGAATCTTTTATATGAATAATTGGCAGCGTAGTATAGCCAAAAGAGGTTTTAAGCGGGTAGGAGAGCGAGGTTAAAGAGCTACTTTCTAAAACATATTCAAAGCTTTTGCTTTCTTCGGAAAACGCTTGAAATTTATTTAAGAAATCTTGCTGAAATACATTGGGTTTGTTTTTAACGGCAATTAATAGGAAATTGTCATCAGTTCCAAATTCCTCAACATAATCATCGTAAAAGGCTAAATCTGGATCTTCTTCAGGAAAAAATTGACTAAAATCAAATGAAAACTGAAGCTCATCCAATTTAGAGGCAGCCAAAACTCCTAATAGGATAAATAGCGCAATAAAGAATTTTTTAAGGAAACCAAAGCCAACCTTCATAGAGGAAAATAAATCTAATTCGGGTGCAAATTTACCATTCTACATTTTAACCATGGTAAAAAGAAATAAATAAGAGAATCAAATATAAAATTATCCTTATGTATTTGATTTTAAATGTAGCAAATACATAAGGTTAAGCTGTTTATAATTCAATAAAATTATCTAGATATAATGTCCAATCGTAATTGGTGTATTCGATATCTACACCTTTGGTCGAAGGTATTATCTCATTTTCTTTTAAGATTTTCTTGATACCACCTTTACCTCCAAAATCACCTCTAAACCAACTAAATAAAGAAGTCACCTTAACTACATTAGTTTCACTATTAAATTCACTTGTATTTTCTAAAAGCTTTTTTGTCCCTATTTTTAATTGTTCAGGTAAGCGTTCCCACTCATAGATTGCTACTGGAGGACAATCTTTAGCTCCGCAGTTTAAGGCAAAGTGTACGTTATATACAGGCTTGTTTACACGTAGTTTACGTTCAAATTTACCAGGGAACCATTTGCGTATATAGCCTAGACCGTATTCCCATTGCGATTTTCTAATTATTCCATGTTCTATTTTTGCAAAAGAAACCATTTCACCGGCAATCTTAATTTGCTCTAATTTGAAAAAGCTACCGCGATCATCGTATAATTCTGGATTTTTCTGCAAAATCACCTGTATGTAGCCATTATAAATATTTAACCAAAAAGCTAATCGCTTATCATTTGTATCTAAGGCGTTATCTAATTCTTCAATAGTTGTGTTGGCTAAAATATCTTGTATTTCTTGCGTATCCTTGTCATCTATGATTCGCTGTAAAAACGATTCGGATAACTCATTAAAATCTGTTTCGTTTGCAGTTTCTACTTGTGCTTGAAGTCCGGTTTTTGCAGTGCAGGACAGTGCAAATAAAGTCGCAAGAAAATATAATTTAAGTTTCATAGTATTATTTTAGGTTACCTATAGCTACGTAATTATAGTTAAAAGGTTCATGAAACATTTGTCGCACCTTTATTTAATTGATTACAGTATTATTTTTAAAAATATACGATAGTTTTAAAACTATTTTCCTCAATTTGCGTAAGTAAGGCGTAAAACTATATACTATTTAAATGCTGTTTTACTTTTTAATAAAAATGCCTTAACTATTGCCATGATAAGTATTATAATTCCAGCTCATAATGAATTTGATAACCTGCAGCGACTCTTTAAAGTTGCTTGTTTTATTGAACATGAAAAGCTCTTGGAAATTATAGTTGCAGTTTCTCCTGGTAATACTGATACTATAGACATGTTAGAATGCAGTCAAAAAGTAAAGGTATTACACTGTAAAGATAAAGGCAGGGCTGCACAAATGAATGAGGCGTCACAAGCTGCTTTGGGAAATACCTTGGTTTTTTTACATGCCGATGTTGTACCGCCGCAGGAGTTTATAGATGATATTTTACGCAGCTTTAAAAACGGATATGCAGCAGGATTTTTTACATATCGCTTTGATAAGGATACCTGGTATTTACGCGTAAATGCATCTTTTACGGCAAAAGACGGCTTGTTTACTGGAGGAGGAGATCAATGCCTATTTATTAAAAAAGATATTTTTGAAAAACTAGGCAGATTCAATGAAGCGCAAGTCTTAATGGAAGATTTTGAATTTTTCGATAGAATGAAGAAACAGAATATACCATATACAATAGTTAAGAATGACTTGGTAGTCTCTGCGCGTAAATATGAGTGCAATTCATATTTGAGGGTAAATCTTTCAAATTTTCTATTGGTTGTTTTATTCAAATTCGGTTACCCAGGCAACAAACTAAAAACACTTCATAACAAGTTGATACGCACCCCATACAATGGTTGAAATTATTAATGGTATTCAGCAAATTGGTATTGGTGTTTGCGATGTCAAAGAAGTATTTAATTGGTATAGAAAGCATTTAGGTTTTGATATTTTATTGTTCGAAGATGAGGCAGTCGCATCATTAATGACCCAGTATACTAATGATAAAGCCGAAAGAAGAGAAGCATATTTAGCCTTGAATATGATTGGTGGCGGCGGATTGGAGATTTGGCAGTTTAAAGACCGACAACCAAGAGCACCTAGAGTTCCTATTGAATTTGGAGATTTAGGTATCTATGCAATGAAAATTAGATGTAATAATCTAACCGAAATTCATTCATATTTAAGGGGATTAAAAGTGTCTGATTTATCGGATATCAATCAATCATTCTGTCCTAACTTTTACTTTACCGATCCTTTTGGTAATCGAGTGCAAATGGTTGAAGATCATTATGTTTTTTGTAAACAATCTTCTAATAATGGGGGAGTGTTAGGTGCTGTAATTGGTGTTAGCGATATGGAGCATTCTTTAGAGTTCTACGGTACCATGTTAGATTATTCAATTATTGAATATGATAATATTGAAGCTTTCAAAGGTGCTGGTAAAGGCAGATTTAGAAGGGTTGTTATAAAACAAGAACGAAAACAATTTGGTGGTTTCGGAGATTTATTGGGGCCTAGTCAATTAGAATTGATTCAAGTTTTGGACAGCACTCCTAATAAAATATTTGAAAATCGACTTTGGGGAGATTTAGGGTACATACACCTATGTTTCGATGTTTCGGGTATGTGTTTTATAAGAGATAAAGCAAAGAAAAACAATTACGCATTTACGGTAGATAGTGCCAATAGTTTTGATATGGGCGATGCTGCCGGGCATTTTAGTTATATGGAAGATCCAGATGGTAAATTGATAGAATTGGTAGAAACCCATAAAGTTCCTATTCTAAAATCATTAGGATTGTACTTAAATCTCAAAAATAGGAATCCGCATAAAACATTACCAAAATGGTTGGTTAAAAGTTTAAGCTTGCATCGTGTAAAAAAGGACCGGTAATTAAAGAGGTTATTAAATACTAACCCTTACTCGTATTTCTTATAAGTCCAATTCCAGAAAAGAAAAAGATAGCACCTAATACACCATATACAATAAGTTGTTTTGTGGTACCTGTACTATTCCCAAATAAAATTGCAGTGTAAACAAGTCCGCCAATACCTAACAAGGTTAAAACAGTTCCGAAAAGTTTCTTTAAATCCATGGGCGAAAAATAATAAAAAAAATGGGCAGTTTTTAAAAACTGCCCATTTATACTTTAAATTTTAATTAGTTAAGAAACTGATACTACACCAAGTGTGTAGAGTTGTTCTAATGTTGGTGATTCGCTACCACCCGCCGGTTCTA
>CAXBHA010000370.1:0-3733 GCA_963974955.1 uncultured Yeosuana sp.
CTGCATCCCCATTACCATCAAATATAATTTCATCAGCAGTAATATCTTGATATGCCCCGCCAGGTGTTCTGAATTTAATATCATCTATATTACTTCTATTGTTATTTACATAAACAGCAGACCAATATAGCCCCGCATATCGTACCAAAGCACAATCGATGTCTGGTATGTTCAACGTCGCGCTACTAGAACTAAAAGTTGAATTGTCTCCATCAATATCAATGTATTGCATGTCAAGATTATCATTGAAATCTGATTCAGTACCGGTAAAGTTGTATGGGTCGTTCGGAGTTCGGTCAGGATAACAAATCCTGTTCTTACCTTTTCCTTCACAATAAGCATCAATACTTGGTGCCACAATGCTATTTGCGATAAAGGTTAATTCACCACGAATATCGGCCTCGTAACGTACTTGAAAAGGCTCTTTAACCTGTGACAAGACCGTTTTTGAACCTAAAACGATGAAGAGTATGAATAATAAAAATTTAGCGTAGGGTTTTCCCATAAGAGAAATGTATTTGGTAAAATCTAAAAAACTAGTCAGTTTGGTCATGTTCTATAATTTCTGAAGAATCCATTCAATCGATATTAATTTCATATCGCTCCACGCAGAATTCACCAATAACAAATATTAACCTTAGTAGTTACGTGAAGAATTTATTGTTGTAGCAACGATGTTTTATGTTGTGAAACAGCAAATAGAATGGGTTTGTTTTTTTATAAAACAGTGCATTTCAACGATAATACACCTACTAGCGCTATCTCAATATTTACTCGTTTGAGATAATTTCAACAAAATAAAGCGTAAAAACATTTTTGAAGAGCTGCAAAAATTTCGTCTTTTCCAGAGTAATTTTATCTAAAAAACCCCTCTTTATTTGCTGTTTTATTTGAATTATAAATACTAGAGTTTAAACTTAGAAAATACCTTTTCAACAGCTAAAACACTCATATAAAACAACACATAAATAGCATTATTGCTTTAATTATATAGAGAAGATAAAACTGAAAGTCTTTTTTGAATACGATAGTTTTACACTTTATAGGTTAATTGAGTACAAAATAGAGCCCTTTTAAAATTTATTCTTAACTAAAACCTATTTTAAAATACAAGCCTATAGAATTAAAATAAGCCGCTTTAGCGGCTTTTCATATATTCTGACGTTCTCCTTGAAAATTATAAAAGCACACTTCCTTGGGCTTAAAAACAGTGTTGCTTTATCCTATTACAAGTAATGCATAATGTAGTTTTAAGAAAATATTTTTTCTAACCCATTAAATTTAAATGGATAACATTTAGTTATTAATATAGTCCAAAGCACGTTCTAACACTTCATCTTTTTCTGTTACAATACCATCGATAGTTGGTTTGTACACAATATCAATTTTGATACCTTTTCTTTGAGTTTCGGTTTTATCTGGGTAAAATATTCCTACACCAGTTATCATGGTTTTATATCCACCTATAATTTCAAATCGACTAACACTACCATCAGCACCTGAAGTATGGCTACCAATAGTAGTTACATTATCCCCTGCTTGAAGACACATTGCAATAAATTCTGTTCGACTATGAGATATCTCACCTACCAATAAGACCACATTGCCTTTATATTTTAATTCTCCGTTTTTACCACATGTATAGCCGTCTCTCCAAATAAATTTTCCGGGGTAGCTTAAATCAGGATATATTACTCTAAAAAAGTCTTTTTCCTGTGAGTTAATGTAATTTGAAATTAAATGTAATGTCCACTCAGACCCAATTCTCAAGTCAAAAATAATAGCTTTAGTATCCTTTAAGTTTTTCATCATTTTTGAAACACCTTTTATTTCTAACTTTGCCATGTCTACATAGCCAATATTATCGTCAAGTATTTTAAAGGTTTCAGTTGGTTCATCCAAACTGTACATAAAATCATTAAAATAATATCTTGAAATAGTTTTGCTAACTAATTCACCATCTCGAATAAATTCTATTTCTACTGTGTTGGTTGAACCATTAAAAATTGAACGGTAAGCCATCAATTTTTTTCTAGAAAGGTTAGAACCATTAATATATTTCTTCCTTTCCAGGAAAATCTCTTGGACATCTTTACCGTCAATTTTAGTAATAGCATCGCCTATCTTTAAATCATCTAGATCTGCAAATGCTTTTTTGTAAAAACCTGCTATTATTGCTTTACTATCGATAAGCTTAAATCTGGCCGGGATCCAATAATTTCCAAAATAAAAATTGGTCAAATCCGAATAAAAGCTAGCATAGCTGTCGTCGATACTTTCAATTAATTCTAACATAGCAAGGTGGAAGTCTTCTTCATTTTTTGCATGCAAGAACTTTGGCATCATTTTGCCAAGTACATCATCCCAACCTAAATCGGACTGATATTTATAAGGAAAAAATATTCTATAATATTCCAATACCTAAATAATGTAAGCAGTCTTAAATCTTCATTTTTCCAATTAAAATCATTGTATTCAAGTTCATTTGTAACCTTAATATTTCCAATCTTTCTTCGAGCTACAGACACATAATATTTTTTGCCTTGATGCCTATTAAATTCTATAAATTTTAATTTATTCGATAGTTCTTCTGTAAATGTTTCGGTGTCAGAAATCCAATCTAGATTGAAATTTTCATTAAAATAATCCACATTATTTTTCACCTTACAATCTATACACAAATCAATATTTCCAAGACCATTAATCCATTTCAAATAAATTTCTGAAAGCTCTTCTTTACTCCTACTATTTCTCACTTCCGGTAAAATTTTAAACAATTCTTCATCCCAATTAAATATTCCGCTGGCTACCTCGGGATGATAGTATTTTAAAAAGCCCCAAACTTTGGCCGTAGTCGCCAATTTTTGTTCTTCTGTAAATTCATTTTTAGCAAATAGAATATTTCCACAGATTAAAATAGTAACAAGTAAGATTATCTTTTTCATACGGTTACTAATATAAACAGAAACTAAGTTTGATGGTTAGATATAAAATTGAAGGTTTTGTTAAATTGAAATGGAGATTACTCAAATTGATAGTTGATAATCTACATGACCTTTAATATTAAAATAACGTGATTTAATTTTGTTGGTCTTGAGCTTATAAAGGAAATTTTCTTATACCAATTCAAGATCAGGTTACATCTAAAGTTCTAAGATAAGAAGACCTAGTAAGAAAGTTGGTTATTTAGGAAATACTGTTAATTCATTCCAGAGTTTGTATCCAAATGGACTTCAACTAAATAGTTGAGTGCACTTTTAAATCTATAGAAAATCAATTCCTGTTAATAAATTCAAAAAAAATTGAATACCTGTACATAAAGAAGAAAGTATATTTTTGGATTTAGAGCATAACGGTAAAACCATAACATCTACAAACCATGAATATTAGGTAGCTATAACAAACGATAATTTAAGATATAAGGAGATTGCTCGTTGAATAGAAATCTGACTGAACAAAGGAAATAAAATTGAATTTACTCAATATTAAATACCTAATAGTATTTAAATACTACGACAAAGGTTATCATCCTTATACGAGTTTTTAAATATAGAAATATCTATAAAATAAATCGATTGGTGTATAGAAAATGTATCTAAACACAAAGACCTTATCATCTGAGATGATAAGGTCTTTGTGTAATCGTTGAGTTAGCTAATAGCCGCTCTAAACCAGGAATTCTTGATTAACCCGCATAATCCACATTTTATCATTATAAGCATCGTTCAGCTTA
>CAXBHA010000371.1:0-3728 GCA_963974955.1 uncultured Yeosuana sp.
CGAAAAGAATACCACCAATCCACCGCGCCAGCCCATGGCCAGCATTACTAAAATAGTTACTGCCAAAATAGCAACACCCAAATGCAATAGCAATTCACTTACTTTATCAGAAGCTGTTTCACCATAATTTCTGGTGACATCAACATGTACGTCATTAGGAACCAAAGTTGATTTCAATTTATCAATATGAACCAATATCTTTTCAGATATTTTCATGGCATCGGCTCCTTTTACTTTGGAGACAGAAATGGTTACTGCTGGATATTCAGAGTTGTTGTCTTTAAAACTTTCATTGGCTTTTCCAAATCCAAATGATACATAACTTTTTGGAGATGCAGGGCCATCTTGAATGGTGGCCACCTGTTTTAAATACACCGGCATGTCTTGATTGACACCAACCACTAAATTTTCAACATCTTCAGCCGTCTCTAAAAAACGCCCCGTTGTGATTAAATACTCGGTATCATTGGTTACAAAACTTCCAGATTGCGAACTGCTGTTGTTAGCTTGAACCATCTGCATGATTCCCAGGGCATCCACGCCGTTTTCGGCCATTTTATCCTTATCCAGAATCACTTTTAATTCCCGGTTCCTTCCGCCAATAACCTTTGTAATGGATACATCTTTGACTTTTTTAA
This sequence comes from uncultured Yeosuana sp., assembly GCA_963974955.1. Classification (GTDB taxonomy): domain Bacteria; phylum Bacteroidota; class Bacteroidia; order Flavobacteriales; family Flavobacteriaceae; genus Yeosuana. Next base: position 639 of record CAXBHA010000371.1, read on the forward strand.
TTTCCGATATCAACTCTTCAGCAATTTGGCGCAGATCATAATCATCATAGTGTTCGCTCCAAAGGGTCAACCCCAGCATCGGAACATCATCAATAGATCGTGTTTTTACCATAGGTTTAAAAACGCCTTGTGGAAACATGGTTTCATGCTTTATCAATTCATTATATAATTTCACATAAGAGCGTTCGGTATCTTCACCAACATAAAATTGGACAACTATCAAGGCTTGACCGTTCATAGACATACTATGCACATGCTCAACTCCTTTGATGTTTGAAATTATTTTCTCAAGAGGCTTAACAATTCTGTTTTCAACCTCCGTTGGATTGGCGCCCGGATAGCTAACCATGACATCGGCCATAGGGACGTTTATTTGTGGTTCTTCTTCCCTTGGAATAAGGAATGAGCTATACACACCAATAATCATCAAAGCAATCATTAATAAAATGGTGAGCTTCGAGTTGATGAAAAAATGGGCTATTTTACCTGAAATTCCTTCTTGCATTTTTGTTGTTTTTTGGACGTTTTAACAGGCTATTCGTTACAATCTTTTTTTTGATTCGTCATTGCGAGGTAAATTTTTTAATTTACTGTGGCAATCTATTTATTAACTAACAGATTACTTTGTCGCTATCGCTTCTCGTAATGACGTTTCTATTTCAAAAAAAGGATTTTCACTGCTATCCTTAACGCATTAATTTTTTATTGAATACTTACTTTAACTCCATTAAAAAGCTTACCATCAGCCGAAATAATATAAGGTTCATTTGCTGCTAAACCCGACAGCACTTCTACTTGGTCTCCAAACGTTCTACCTAATCTCAACCAATGCAATATAGCTGTGCTGTTATCGCTTATAGTATAAACACCAGATAGTTGTCCTTTGGTAACAAGCGCATTTTTTGGTATTAAAACCAAATCTGTTTTTGTTTGTTTTTCAATGGGGAATTGAACCGTTACGAACATACCTGATAAAATAGAAACATCTGTTTTATCTAAGGTTGCTTTTACCAAATATTGACCACCACTGTTTTTTGCAGAGGGACTAATTTTAGTAGCCTTGCCTGCTTCCATAGATACCAAGGGTACTCCAGGGTTCGCCAAATCACCTATTTTTATAAATGTACCGGTAATGATACCGCTAAAAGGGGCTCTAATATTGGCATAAGTAAATTGGGCATCAACTTCATTCTTCATTTGTTTAGCGCTTTCCAAACGGGCCTTTGCCATATTGTATTGCGCCGTCATATCATCGAATTCTTTTTTTGAGGCACTGTTTTCAGAAAATAAATTTTTAAAACGATTATAGTCTTTTTCGGCATTTGTAAAAGCTGCAGTTGCTTCAGTAATTCCAGCATTAACTTGAGCGAGTTTCGCCTGTAAATCTGCGTTATTAATAGCTACTAACAAATCTCCTTTTTTTACGTTATCTCCTATATTAACTGGCATTTTGGTAACGAACCCCATTATACGGGTGCTTAAATTAGCACTATTGACCGCTTGAATGGTTCCACTTGCAGTTAAAAAAGAATGGTCGCTATCGTTACCAACCGTCCTTACTTTTACAGATATAGGGGTGTTATCTGCTATTGTTTTTTTCTCATTACTGCCACAGCCTGTTATAAACAATGCTGCAGTTGCCAGCATAAATAAGTATATGTGTTTTTTCATCTTCAATTATTTAATTTGTCTATATTTTTTGCCACGAATACACAAATGTTTTTCTTGGCGTTTTTTTTGCGTTTATAAATTGTTTCATTGCCTATTGCCTATTGCCTATTGCCTATTGCCCACTATTCCTATTCTTTAGTTAAAAATTGTAAGTAGGCTTGTGCATAATTGTATTCAAAAATGGTTTGATAATAATCTAATTGTTTTTGTGCGAATTGTGTTTCTGCCATTAATAAGTCTGAAGTTTTCTCTAATCCTTCTTTAAAACGGTTAGTTCTAATTCTCAATGCTTCATGAGATTGTTCCATTGCTAATTTTGACAGCGTTAGTTTGTTTTCTGTATCTATAAACATACGTTTTGCTTTATTTAGTTCTAATTGGCTTTGTGAGACATATTGCTCATACTGTAATTTTGATTTATCAAACTCTGCTCTACTTTTTTGAGCCTTTCCAAATCGTTTTGTACCATCTAAAACAGTCCAGCTCAATTGAGCTCCAATTAAATAGCCATTGGCGTCGCCTTGAAATAGTTGATTATCATAAAGTTCATAACTCCCAAAGGCATTTAAGGTGGGTAAAAACGTCATTTTATCTGCTTTGCTCATGCTTTCATAAGCATTTGAGGAAAGCTCCATGGCTTTAATATCCGATCGTTCTTCAGAAACTTGCGATGCTACAATCAAATTAACGGCATTTATGCTTAAGCTGTCTGTAGGTTTTAGAATGGCATTAGTCATATCATTCATGAGAAATGATACATAGTTTGAGGCATTTTCCACATTACTTTTAGCCATTTGCAATTGGTTCTTTACATCTGTAACTCTAACTTCCACAGCAAGCACGTCAGAACGTTGTAAATAGCCTTGTTTAAAGCTGTTATCGGCTAACGTTTTATTAGACACTGCTGCTTGAAGTGCTTTTTCCATGACATCTAAAGCCTTATATGCCAATTGTAATTGCATGTATGCCTTATCTACTTCAAAAGTTAAATAATCACTAGTTCTTTCAGTTTGCAATGTCATAGCTTCCATTTTATTTCTGGCAGCTTTTCGTTGATAGAGGCCATCCATATTTATAAGGGGCTGTTTTACTTCCAAACGGGTAGAAAAATTTTGGGTTTGATCCGGATTATTTAATAAATCTGGATTAAAATCAGAAGCGGTTAGTATTCCTTGATTTAATTTAGAACCAAACGCCATTAAAGGGTTTGTTGTTGAAATTCCTGTATGGGATACGGTAATATTTGGAAGAAAAACCGCATTTGTTTGCCTATAATCAGCACGTGCTTGATTAAAGTCCTCTTTTGAAATTTTAATAGTTTGATTTTCGTTTGAAACTCTATCCAAAACCTCTGCTTTAGAAATTTGAATAATTTCCTGTGCATTAAGAATAGATACAAAAAGGAGAAAATAAAAAGTT
>CAXBHA010000372.1:0-3723 GCA_963974955.1 uncultured Yeosuana sp.
GTCGTAAACATGCATGTCCTTACCCGAAACTGGGGTTACATTATATAATGGATAAACGTCAAATAATGGCATTTTAATTCTTTTTTATTTGATTGATTTTTTCGAAAGAGGCAACAATTCCTTTAATGAGTGATGAACTTAACCCTTGATGTTCCATTTCATTTAACCCTTCAATGGTGCATCCCATTGGCGTTGTAACGCGGTCTATTTCTTGTTCTGGATGATTTCCAGACTTAATTAATAGACTGGCAGCTCCAAAACAGGTTTGCATCGCCAATTCCTGTGCCTCATGAGCTTCAAAACCCAATTGAATGGCCCCTTGAGTTGTAGCACGAATTAGACGCATCCAAAAGGCAATTCCACTTGCACAAATAACCGTTGCAGCCTGAATTTTCTCTTCGGGTATTTCTAATGAATGTCCTAATCGGTTAAAAATATCCAATGCTAATTTTACTTTTTCCTTGCCTTTTTCATTTGCTGCAATACAGGTCATAGATTGACCCACCGAAATTGCCGTATTTGGCATGGCCCTTATAATATATTTATCGCTACCAATAACAGCTTCAATTTTTGAAATGGAATAGCCTGTAATGGTTGAAATAATTACATGATTTTCTTGAATAACAGGAACGACTTTTTTTAGAATATTTTCTATTTGCGACGGTTGTACAGCGAAGATTATAATATCAGAGTTTTTTATTGCTAAAGCATTGTCAGAAGTTAATGACACGCCCTTTAAATTCTTAAATTCCTTAAGCAACTCAATATTTCGTTTGGTCAAATATAAAGACGAAGCCGCCTTCGTAGTTATTAACCCCTTTGCAATAGATTTACCCAAATTTCCAGCACCTATAATGGCTATTTTCATTTCTCTTTGTTTTATTGTTTTTTTTGCATTACCCAAGGGTCTCGCTTTTCACTATATCTTTTTACGTCATTGCGAAGAAAATTTCTAATTTTCTGTGGCAACCTCTTAATCTTAAGAGATTACTTCCTCGTCCCTCCTCGTAATGATGTCTTTCTACTAACGTAAAAAGGATGCCGCTTCTCCCGATTGCTATCGGGACACTAACGCACCACTCTTGCTCTAAATCCTCCCCTAGCCCCTCCGAAGAAGGGAAACTCATTTATTATTCCTCCTCTTTGGGGAGGTTAGGTGGGGATTAAAAATAAGTTGCTTTTAATTTTAAACCTTCAGTTTCTTCAAAGCCAAACATTAAATTCATGTTTTGAACCGCTTGCCCAGAAGCTCCTTTTAATAAATTATCAATAATACTTGTAACTAGTAATTTATTATTGTGCTTATATAAATGAAGTAAACATTTATTGGTGTTTACTACTTGTTTTAAATGTAAATCATCATCGGAAACAAAGGTGAATTTTGCCTGATCGTAATATGATTTATACAGTTTCTTCGCCTCTTCTAAAGTTCCATTAAAATCTGTATAAAGTGTTGCGAAAATTCCTCTGGAAAAATTACCTCTATTTGCCATAAAAAGAATCTCTGAAGAAAAATTATTTTGCAACTGCTTAACAGATTGATTGATTTCCCCTAAATGTTGATGTGTAAATGGTTTATAGTAAGAAAAATTATTGTCTCGCCAAGTAAAATGGGTGGTTTCAGTCAAAGAAGTTCCTGCACCAGTGGCTCCCGTAACCGCATTTACATGGACTTCGGACTTGATTAAATTATGATGCGCTAATGGTAATAACGCTAATTGAATTGCCGTTGCAAAACAGCCCGGATTTGCAATATAATTTGCCTTTTTTATTAATTCCTTTTGAAGTTCTGGCAAGCCATAAACAAAGGTTTTATTGTCAAATTTTTTATCGTCGTCCAATCTAAAATCATTTCCTAAATCTATCATTTTGGTTTTATCGGAAAACGCATTAGCCTTTAAAAACTTTACCGAATTGCCGTGTCCTAAACACAAAAACAGGACATCAACATTTGGATTTATCCTGTCCGTAAATTTTAAGTTTATGCTCCCTTCTAAATCTTGATGCACTTTACTAATTTTATTCCCAGCATTTGAAGTGCTGTAAACAAAATTAATGTCTGTTTCTTTATGAAACATGAGCAGTCGAATCAATTCTCCAGCTGTATAACCTGCGCCTCCAATAATGCCAACTTGTATCATGATTTTATGAATTTACTTGTTGATATATCTTATTTTGATTTCCAATAATTTTTATAAACCCTTTGGCTTCTTCTGGGGTCCATCCTTTGCTTTCTTCCCCATAACTTCCAAATTTCGCGTTCATTAAATCATGTTTAGATACTATACCATCCAACGAAAAATGATATGGTTTTAAACTTACAATTACATCGCCGCTAACATTCTCTTGGCTACTTTGTAAAAACGCCTCAATATTTCTCATTACCGGATCTAAATATTGACCTTCATGCAAATGCATACCGTAGAAACTAGCTAAATATTCTTTGTGTTGTAATTGCCATTTTGTTAAGGTATGCTTTTCTAATAAATGATGTGCTTTAATAGTAATTAAAGCAGCAGCAGCTTCAAATCCAACGCGCCCTTTAATGCCAACAATGGTATCTCCAACATGAATATCTCTTCCTATTGCAAAGGCAGAAGCTATGCTATTTAATAATTCAATATTTTTATATGGCTCACTTTTTACACCATTTAAAGCGACAAACTCTCCTTGTTCAAACGTTAGGGTAACTTTTTCTTCACCTTTATTTTTTAATTGAGATGGATATGCTTCACTAGGCAACGGTTTTTCTGAAGTTAAGGTTTCTTGTCCGCCAACACTTGTTCCCCAAAGTCCTTTATTAACCGAGTATTTAGCTTTTTCCCAAGATATATCGATCCCATTTGCTTTTAAATAATCTATCTCTTCTTGTCTAGATAATGTCTTATCTCTAATAGGAGTAATGATTTCAATATTTGGCGCCAAGGTTTGGAAAATCATATCAAAACGAACTTGGTCATTTCCTGCTCCAGTACTTCCATGAGCAATATATTCAGCATTAATACTTTTTGCGTATTCTACAATTTCAATAGCTTGAATAATGCGCTCTGCACTTACAGATAAAGGATATGTATTGTTTTTTAAAACATTACCGAAAACCAAATATTTGATTACCTTTTTATAAAAATATGGAACTGCGTTTATATTTTTATAAGTCGAAACACCCATTTTATAGGCATTGGCTTCAATAGTGTCAATTTCCTTTTGTGTAAATCCACCTGTATTAACGCTTACTGCATGTACATCATATTCTTTTGATAAACTGACTGCACAATAAGAGGTGTCCAATCCACCACTATAGGCTATTACTAATTTTTTCATCGAACTCATTTTTTGTCTTTTTTTAAAAACATGGTTTCCTTGATATGTTTTAATCTTGCAAACACATTTGTTTTAATTAACTTTTTTTTATTAAGGTCCTTTGCATTAGGATCATATAACATACCCGTACATAAGCACATTTTCCTATTTGTACGAGTTAAAACATCATAATTCTTGCATGTTTGACAGCCATCCCAAAATGTTGGGTCATCTGTTAATTCAGAAAACGGAACAGGTTTATAACCCAAATCGGTATTCATTTTCATAACGGCAAACCCCGTGGTGATACTAAATATTTTTGCGTCTGGGAATTTGGTTCTGGAATGTTGAAATACCTTATGCTTAATTTTCTTAGCTAAACCCGCATTTCTATAATCCGGATGAACAATTAAGCCAGAGTTA